>CAIXSC010000937.1 GCA_903921945.1 uncultured Planctomycetaceae bacterium | reverse complement strand
GCGAGCCATCGCCAGCACTTGCCTCACGAGTCGCACCGGCGCGCGGCGATGCGCCATCAGAATCAGTTGCACGTTGGAGGCAGACGCATTGGAGTTCGCGGTATTCGCATCCGGATTGGTATTCGGACTGGCATCCGGATTGGCATTCCCGTTCGGAGCCGCATTCGGATCCGCGTTCGGAGTCGTGTTGGGAGTCGCGTTCGGAGTCGCATTCGGAGTCGCACTCGCAGCCGGATTCGCGTTCGCGTTCGGTTGGTTGTTCGGGTTTACCTTTCGAGCGGCCTGATGCGCGGCAAACTTGGCGCGTAGCGCATTCCGCAGTTCGGCGCCCGGCAGCCGTCGATCGGGTTCGTCTTGGAAGTACAGCACGGCTTCGCTCAGAAACATCGTCGCCCCGCCGCGTTCGGGCAACGATTCCAACACGGCTGGCGGAAGATCAAGCACCAGTGTCACGCGGTCCCGAACGTCTTCCGTGTCGCCCGTTACCGCTGGCGGCAGGGATAGCTGTCCCATGACCGAAATACTGCTGGCGACCATGAAGAAGATGAGGAGCTGAAAGACGACGTCGATCATCGGCGTCATATCCAAGTCGGCATCGATCTCCTCAGCCTGCCGTGCGCAGCGGTTGCGAATGGAATGCACGGCCCCCACTTCCTCGCCGACCGCCAAGCGATTGGACTGCTCGGAACCGGTGGCCGATATGGGGCCGGGTGGAGGTGGCGACAACTTCTGGGACGAGGGCGGTGGCGGGATGGCGGGAGATGGCGGCGGCAGAGGCCCAGGACGATCGAGCGTTGGCCGTCGAGGCGGGGGTGGAGGCGGAGGTGGCGGCGGAGCGGTGCGCGCGGGTGGCGGGGAAGGCCGGGACGCGGGCGGAGGAGTCGCTGGGACTCCCCGGTCAAGCATGACGCGGCTTGAAGGAGTTGCTGGGGAAGACGGAAGCGGCGGCGGCGTTGCCGCGCGATCGGCTGATTGGACTGGCCGAGCGGGACCGGAGAGCAGCTTTTGCAGCGCCGTGCGGCGATCGATCCACTGGCCGGTTCCCGGCGCGCGGAACTCAAAGCCGGACAGAAAATCGCCTTGGAACAATCGCTGACGAAGTTCGTCGTCGGCGAGTGTTGACTCGAGGCGGTTCGATTTGTCGCGCACCGTCCACATGATCCGAGTCTTTACTTTTTGGGCAACGGCTTTGTGGCGTTCGCGACGTGGTACACGCTGCGTTCGGTGAATTGTTCGAGCGCGATCGTGAACGCTTCGATTTTCGACTGCAAGATGGAAAGGAACACAATGATCGGCATGGCCGCCATCAGTCCGAGGAACGTGGTGCCGAGCGCGATGCCGATGCTGTCGGCCATTTCCTTCGGGTCGACCCCTTGTCCCTGGGCGCCGGCGATCTTTCCGAACGCTTCGATCATGCCGTAGACCGTACCGAACAGTCCAAGCATCGGGGCGATCTTGGCCAGCATGGCAAGTTCCCGCAGACGGGCTCTCAACCGCGGCAGGATCACCGCATCGACATGGTTGTTGAGCACCGAACGCAACGTCGCCGGTCCACGATGGCCATGCTCCACCACCATCGCCCCCAATTCCTTGAGGTCGCCGACCGCGTTCATGCAGGCCGAGCGAATTTCCGCCCATTGCTGGTGGCCGGCCCAGTCATCGAACCGCTGCTGAAACGCCCGCATGTCGCTACTCGCGCGAAAATACGCCAGCCACCGCTCGACGACAAGAAACATCCCGAGTCCAAACACAATCACAATCAGCCAGCCGATCCAACCGCTGGTGTTCACGATCTCCACAAGCATCATAGCGCTGTAGTTCCTGGTTGCTTTCGGTGCCTAATGTCGTCGTGTCGTGTCGCGTTAGCGGGCCATACGATAAGAGCCGCCATTTTGCTTCGCGATATCGCTGAGCGTCACGATGATGTCGCTAAGACCCACGCAATCGATACGGCATTTTTTATCCCGACGGTTTTGATTGTGTTGAGTGATCATGGAAACCGAGAACGGGTCGAATTCGCCGTCGGACAGCAGCACCACCAACTGCGGTCCGGCGTCGATCGCCATTTTCATGGCTTCGGCCGGCATGGTTCCGCCTCGAGGATGTACCGACTCCATCCACGTCTTGGTGCGTTCGACGTTATCCGTGGTTGCCGGTAAAAGGCGAAAGTTCGGCTCCAATGTCTCTTCGGTGTGGTCGAAAAAAATGACGCCGAACGACTGGTCGGGTTTCAATTCCTGCAAGCCGTAGGCCAGCTCGGCTTTAACTCGTTCCAAGGCTTGGCCCCAACCCATGCTCGCGGACCGGTCCATGACGAACACGACGCTCTTGATATGCGGATCGATCTTGAAGATGCCGGCGAGCGATCCACGGCCCAATTCCTGGATCTTCTGGCCGGAACGTTCCAGTTCGTCGATGATCGCCCGCATCCGCGCGAGCCGTTCGGGACTGGCCTGATACGCGGCTCCGGGATCCGCCGCCGCCAGCCGCGTGTTGGCCTGCAAATCCTGCTGCTGGACGGTGCCCAGATCGCGAGTGGCCTCGTTGTCGGCCGTCGTCTCGTTGCCTTGCACGGGCGTCGTCGCGCCGCCGCCACCACCGCCACCGCCACTTGAGTCCGGCGGACCAAGCTCGGTGCCGGAACCGAGCGTGATCGGCATCACCGAAATCGATTCCTCGCCGACTTTCGCTGGTGGCGGCACGACACGCTGCCACAGGTACGCGATCAGGAGACACAGCAGCGCGGCGGCGATGGTCGCGAGCAACGACGCGGCCGTCTCGTCCCACCAAACCCGGATACTCCAACGACGCGGTGGCGGAAACGGATCGCGTAACGATTCGTTGAGCGTTTCCTGCCGCGAAGTACCGAAGAGCGAAGCCACGTGCGCCACCCTCGTGCGAGCGTTGGGAAAAGAAAGCGGGACGTCGCCGGACCGCTCGGCAGGGACTGGCAGGGAACGAATCCCCACTGCCGACGGATGAGGATTATCGCCGCAAACTACCGATTTGTCACGCGACCGACGTG
Organism: uncultured Planctomycetaceae bacterium; assembly: GCA_903921945.1. GTDB lineage: Bacteria > Planctomycetota > Planctomycetia > Pirellulales > Pirellulaceae > CAIXSC01. The sequence continues at coordinate 5,083 of CAIXSC010000937.1, read as the reverse complement.
ACGGCGCCAGGCATGAACGCGATAAACCTCGGAGGACACGCCCAAGAAGCGGCGCAATCCGATCGGGGCAACCACCAGGTCGCCAAGCATGGCGGACCGGTTTCCCTGACGCTCGGCCGCAATCGCTGGTTTTTCGCCAAAGTCACCGGGCGGCAGCGGGGCCCGACACGACGAGGGCCGCTAGTGGCCGCCCGTGGCTGGCGTTGGCGTTCACTCGAGCACGACGGTGAGCGAGCGTGGGCCGTGGGCTCCGATGACGAGCGATTGTTCGATGTCGGCGGTCTTCGACGGGCCGGAGATGAAGAGTCCATATCCTGGTCTGTCGAATCGCAGCCGATCGTAGGCTTGATGCATCTGGTCGATGATCTCGCCCCGCGGCACGACCAGCACCAGATGTTGGGTGATGAAGTAAATCGCTCGATGCCGCAGGCCGCGGTCGGTCACCCATACGGCTCCGTTCTCCGCCACAGCGAACTCGCCGGGCAGGATCGCGACATCGACCGCCGCCAACGACTGTGGCGTGGGAAAGTCGTCCAGCGACGCGTTGCCCAACCGCACATCGGGCAGCGTGCAGACGACCTGCGCCGCGTTTTCCATGCAGGGCAGCGCCAACAGCAGTTCGCTCAGCGACTGTCGCGGATCGCGAACTCGGACCTGTCCGCCTACGCCCGTGACGACTTGCGTGAACTGGGCTTGGCGGTCGGCGAACGCGATCCACTCGCCATCGAGCGCCGGCAGCGGCGACGGTTCGAGGGTGTGGCGGCGGATGCGGGACAGGATTTCGGCTTTGGAACTCATCGGGTTTTCCGCCTGCGAAACTCGTCGCGAAAACTGCGTTTCGGCGGTGGCGGCAAGTCGCGTTGCTTGCCCCACGCGTTCCACGGACCGTAAACCAGGAATCGAGGCAGCCAACGCAGCGTTGTCCGGCCGACTCGGCCCGCCATGGCGTACAGCTTGGGTCGGTTGAGCACATACGAGCCCCATTTCATGGCGACTCGTTTCGACCAACTGAGATAGCCGCGAGCGGCGATATCGCGGCGCCACGTCAATAATTGCTCGTGCAAATTGATCTTCACCGGGCACACGTCGGTACACGACGCGCACAGGCTGCAAGCGTACGGCAGCGTCGAGTATTTTCCGGGGTCGCGGGCCGGATTGAGAATGGAACCGATCGGCCCAGGCACGGTCGCGCCGTAACTGTGGCCGCCGCTGCGCCGATAGACCGGGCAGGTGTTCATGCAGGCGCCGCAGCGAATGCAGTGCAGCGACCGGCGATAATCCTCACTGCCCAGGATTTGGCTCCGGCCATTATCGACCAGGATAATGTGCAGCTCGCCGCCCGGCATCGGTCCGTGGAAGTGCGAACTGTACGCCGTGATCGGCTGGCCCGTTGCCGAACGGCCGAGCAACCGCAGGAACACGCCCAGGTCGGCGGCTCGCGGAATCAACTTCTCCAGCCCCATGCAGGCGATATGGACTTTGGGTAGCGAGGCTCCCAGATCAGCGTTGCCCTCGTTCGTACACACCACAAATCCGCCCGTCTCGGCGATCGCGAAATTCACGCCGGTAATGCCGGCTTGGCAATCGAGGAACACATCCCGCAAGCGGTCGCGGGCGGCGCCGGCCAAATAATTGGGGTCGGTCGCGCCGGCGCGGGTGCCGAGCTTCTCGTGGAACAGTTCGCCCACTTCTTCCTTCTTGATATGAATCGCCGGCAGCACGATGTGGCTCGGCGTTTCACCCCGCAGTTGCACGATCCACTCGCCCAAGTCGGTATCGACCACTTCGATACCATGCCGCTCCAGGAACGGGTTGAGATGGCATTCCTCGGTGAGCATCGATTTGCTTTTGGCAACGCGTTTGACTTGATGCCGCTGGAGAATGCCGAGCATGATCTGGTTGTGCTCGGCGGCGTCCGCCGCCCAGTGGACAATCGCGCCGTGACGGGTCGCTTCCCGTTCGAATTGCTCGAGGTAATCGGCTAGTCGCGAGATCATGTGCTGCTTGATCGCCGAGGCTCGCTCGCGCAGCGTTTCCCATTCCGGCAAAGCATGGACCAGTCGATCGCGCTTCACGCGAATGAACCAGAGCGCTTGGTCGTGCCAATGGGCCCGGGCATCGTTCTTGGTGAACGCGTCGGCAGCCTTCGCGTGAATCACAGGCAGATCGATGGTGGCCATACTCGAACTCCAGTGCGGACGGTGCGAACGTGAATCGCAAGACGATTGGAACGGTGGTCAGCGGCTGATGGCCGCCAGTGTCGTGTAGCGGTCAGCGGCCGGCGCTCGCCGTTTCGGCGGGGCCGGGGCGGCCGGCCAGGATTTCGGCCAGGTGCATGACTCGCATCGGTTTTCGCTTTCGTAGGATCAATCCTTGCAAGTGCATCAGGCACGACATGTCGTTCGCGGTGAGCACCTGCGTCCCGGCTTGTTCATGATCATGCAACCGATCGAGCCCCATCATGCAGGAAACGGCCTCTTCGTTCACTGCGAAGGTGCCGCCGAATCCGCAACATTCGTCCGGCCGAGTCAGCGTGACCAGCTCGATTCCCTCGAGCGACGCGAGTAGTTGCCGCGTTTTGCTGAATGCCGGACCGACGACTTCGCTGGAACTTCCCAGCCGCAACTCGCGCAGCCCGTGGCAGCTCTGATGCAGTCCAACTCGATAGGGAAAGCGTCCTCGGATCGATTGCACACCCAGGACGTCGACCAAGTACTCGGAGAGTTCAAAGACCCGCTGCCGAAGCTGCTCGAACCGCTCGTGTTCGCCGCCGTCAGCGGGAAAGTACTCCTCGTAGTGATGCCGCACCATCGCCGTGCAACTTCCCGACGGACAGACCACATGGTCGTATTCGGAGAAGATGTCGACAAAGCGGGCCGCGAGCGGCCGGGCTTCAGCGACGCACCCCGTGTTGGCCATCGGTTGGCCACAGCAGGTTTGAGCCTCGGGGAACTCCACCTCGCAGCCGAAGCGTTCGAGCAGTTCCACGGTCGCCATGCCGACGTCCGGGTAAAACTGGTCGATGTAACACGGCACGAACAAACCGACGCGTGGCATGAAGGCTCGACTTCCATCCGCGAATCTCTCGGCTTCGGTTCGAGCCGCCCGGTTCGCGGCGGCCCGCCGGTCCCACGCCGGTGGCAGCCGCGGCGGAACGCGCGCAGACCGCGAAGGGACTGGTTAGAGTATAGGCACCAAGTCAAGGTTTTCGCAGGCGGCGGTCGGCCGCTTGCCGGCCGTCTCCACCCGTTTCGTTCGGATTCAGGACGCATTGCCATGTCGCGGATTCCGCCGAGCCGTCTGAGCCGTCTGCCATCGTCGCCTGCCGCCGGCTTTCCCCTGGAAGCGGGGTTGCCCGCATCGGACCGAACCGCGTCCCATCAAACCGCGTGGGACGAAATCGCTTCGAATCTAACCGCGTCCGACCGAACCGCGTCCGACCGAACCTCATCCGTCCCAACCGCATCCGACCCAACCGCATCACCGTCCCAGGCTGCCGGACGGCGGACAACCACGCCGCCGGCGGCGGTGGCACAAGCGCTGGCTTGGGATCATCTTCGCGCGACGCGACGGCATTTTTTGGCGGCCGGCTTATCCCTGGCCGCATTGCCGATGCTGGACCAGGCGGCGGTGTTCGCGGCCGAAGGCGACTCGGCCGCAGCGGCCGCGAATGCCGACACTGAAAAGCTGCTGGCGCCGCTGGTCGCCAAACTGGTCTATTTCACGCCGCAAGACGACTTCGGCACGGTCGAGCGGGGCACGCCGCTGCCCTACAAACACCCGCCAGAGAAACTGACGGAGATCGGTTTGACCCGCGATTCCTGGAAGCTTGAAGTCATCGCGGATCCGGACTCGAACGCCAAGCTGGACAACCCGCTGTCGCGTGACAAGGGCACGGCCCTGGACTTCGCCGCGTTGTTGAAACTCGCGGAACAGCACGCGGTGCGAGTGCCGAAGATCATGACGTGTAACAATGGCGGCGCGCCGTTGGGGATGGGGTTATGGGAAGGCGTGCCGCTCCGCGAAGTCGTTTGGCTCGCCAAGCCGAAAGAGAACGTTCGCCGCCTGTTTTACTACGGGTACCACAACGACGATCCAAAGCAGATGTTCCGCAGCTCGCTGCCGATTGGCCGCGTGTTGGAGGATCCGCCAGGCGAACATCCGGTGCTGCTGTGTTACAAGCTCAACGGCGATTGGCTCACCGGAAAACGCGGCGGACCGGTGCGGATGCTGGTGCCGGAAGCGTATGGATTCAAGTCGGTCAAATGGCTGCAACGCGTGGTGTTAACAAACGCACCGTTCGCCAACGATACGTATGCGGATGGAAACAACGATGTCGACAGTTGGATGAAGACGTTCGCCCGGTTCGTATCGTTTTCGGCGAAAGCGAAAGCGGGCGAGCCGTTGCCGCTGACGGGGATGGCGCAGGTGGGCATCTCGGGGCTGTCGAAGGTGCAGGTCTGGCTGCGGCCTGCCGGCGAACCTTGGCCGGCGCACGACCCGCATTACCGTTCGGCTCCGTGGCAGGACGCGACGTTGTTGCCGGCGCCCGCATCGTTTCCGTCCCTTCCTGGGAAACAGATTCCGGAAAACACTCGCGGCTTCGACACGCCATCGCGGCGCCCGATCGCGTGGCCTATGCGCTACTCGCTCGCTCATTGGGCGACCGTTCTGCGGGACCTCAAGCCGGGCAAGTACGAACTGCGTTGCCGCACGATTGACAGCCAGGGCATTGCGCAGCCGATGCCGCGACCTTTTCCCAAGTCCGGCCGAAACGCGATCCAGCAAGTCGACATCGAAGTCACCTGACGCCGCCATCGAGCGGTTCGCTCGTCGCCAACGTTATCGGGGACGGCACCCAAACCGGCGTTGCAGGTGCAAATGGCGGCTTGCATTCTTGCGATCGGCGCCGAACGAGCCGATCGTGGCTTGCATTCTTGCGATTGGCGCCGCACGAGCGAATCGTTGCTTGTGGCCCGGCCGTCGCCTTCGGCTCGGCGGTAAACGAAGAACTCCTCGTTGATCGCTGACGAGCATGAATCGCCCGCCGACGTTTACCGCAAACTCGTTTACCGCCGAGCCG
>CAIXSC010000936.1 GCA_903921945.1 uncultured Planctomycetaceae bacterium | reverse complement strand
GTGCAAGCCGGCCGTGGACGTTTCCGCCGTGATTCGCGGACGCACCAAGACGAAGCGCCAGTCATCGGGAACCGCGAACCGACGTTCCAGCGGAGATAGCGTTTCGTCCGCCATCTTGCCGGGCTCGATGAGGCAACCGCCCAAAGCGAAGCCGTACGCGCCGATCGCCGATCGCAGTCCGCGTCCGACGCTCGCCGCCGCTTCCCGGACCCATTGCTCGCGGATTCGACAAGCCGCCTCCGCCCGTTGATTCGCGTCGCTGCCGCCAACCAATCCGATCGCGCGCCCGGACAGCACATCGAGCGCCGCGGCAACGGATAGTCCCCATTGCGTGCCCGATCCGAGTCCGGCGTGACGCGGCGGCGCGTCGAATATGCGCCATCGCAGCGGCGGACCGGTTGGAAGGCCGTGAAACAACGTCCAGCGCCGTCGCGCTTCCGCGATGCGTTCGAACGTCTCGGCCAGAAGCGGATCGACCACGACGCGACCGCCCCGCCCTGTTGTCGAATCCTCCGGTTTTTCACCCTGCCCACCGCAAGCCGTGACCCATTCGACCAGATCGTCAGCGTCTTCATTCGACTCGGGCCGCGTTTCGACCACGATCCGCAGGCCGGGCGGCTCAATCATGACCCCCACACCGCCGAAGCGTCGGCCCGGATTTCCCCAGGAAAACAAGCCGAAGTGCAGCCGGCTTGGAGCGGTGATTTCCACGCCGCCTCGCGCGATCCGGCCGTGGCGATCGCGAGCCTCTTCGCCCTGCCTAAAGCCGACAATCATGGCGCAGACTCGCGAACGAACGCTTCCAACAGGGCGAAACCGCGTTGCTCCTGCGGGCCGGATGTCTTGTCCACGATGACTCGCAATCGATCGAATTCGGAGCGGAGAAACGACGTTTCCAACATCCCGACTCGGGTCGCAAGGATGGCCGCCTCCAACACGGCGTGCTTCGCTCGATTGAACCCGAGGAAATCCCGAATGGCGCCACGCAGGGACACTCGACATTCCAGCCTAACCCGTGGCTCGCGTTCATCGATTCTATCGACTTCGAACGCGTACCAGCGGCACGTGTCGCGAAGTCGCGGCACCGGCCAATGGTCGATTTCGGCCAATTCGGGCGGTGAGAGCCAGCGGTCGATCGCGGCCCTTGCCAACAGTTCGCAATCGTCACTGACATGAAACACGCCGCGTCGGTCGCGAAGCAGATTGGCGCATGTGGTCGCGGTGGGAAAGGGACGGAGCACCAACCGGTCCCACGACTCATCGACCAGCGGCCCCATCGGCGCGACATTCGTCGAGCCATCCGGGTTGCGAGTCGTCACGATCCCCTCAACGATCAACATGAGACAGCGGCACTTTCCACAAAGCCATCACGAACCAGCGAATCCCGCGCGGCGATTCACCATCTATTCGAACAAGCCCGGCGGCAATTGCTCGCACCCGCGCACGTCCACTTGGTCGACTTGGTCCCACGCGATCGCAGCGATATCGTACAGCCCCTCGTCGGTCTGTCGAGCGAAGACGCCAATGCGGCCATCCGACAACGTTGACGAGAACCAAGCAGGCTGGAGCGTCGCGCCGTTGCGGAGTCGAACTTCCACCGAGCTATTATGGTCGCGTTGCGACCAGAGCCAGCGGGTCAGTTCGAGCCACCGCGAAGATTCGGCCGAGTCGGGGGGCGGCGCTTGCCAGGAAGTCGGCGCCGCCTCCGAGTCGCCTGTTTCGGCCGTGGATTCCCCCTCGCCGCCCTCCATGGAGGCCGCCTCGCCGTCCTGCCCTTCCACGCCGCCACCTTCCGCGTTTTCATCCAGCGGCCGGCCCTCGATCACCTCGCCGTCCTCGTCGACCAGTTCGCCCGGCGCAGCCGCATCGGGGACCTCCGCCTCCGGTTCGGCCGGAATCCGAAAGCGACTTTGGCAGTGCGGGCACAAGCCGAGCTTTCCGCGAAGTGTTGCCGGCCCGTTCAATTTGTGGCCATTCGGGCAAAAGAAGATGATCGACTCGCCTTGCGCCCCCGCGCTACCCCCGGCCCCGCCTCCACCACCCACGGGCCCGGCACCTAATGGTCGGGCCCCGGCTGGCACGGCCCCGGCTGGCACGGCTCCGGCTGACCGCGTTGGCGCGGGTGCGGGGCTACCTTCGCGGCGCGGGATCAGGAAGCGAGTTCCACAGTGGGGACATTTGCCCGCCCGCCCCGCCATTTCTTCCGGCGCGGTGAGCGGATGGCCCTGTGGGCAGACAAAGGAAATCGTCATCGAAAATGTCGTCCTTGGCCGAGAATCGCGAACCGCGAAGCCACGGTCTCTGTCTCGATCACCATGCAACCAAGTTAGGAATCGCGGCGAGCCGGCGGGTCGGCGGCCAACCCTTGCGGTCGCGATGGGCCGGCGCGGCGAATCGCATCGAGCACCATCCGTTGAGTGACCGGTCCGGAAAAGGCGATCGGCCGATCGCCGTTGCCCGGAAAAATCACCAGGAACGGGATCGAGAGACTGCGATGGCCCAAATCCTCCAGGAGCTTGTCGATCGCTTCGCTGGTCTCGCCGTCGTGGGTCTTGTCAGCTTTCACGACGACAACCTGCTGCGATTCGATCAAGGCGAGCGTCTTCTTGGTGTTGAGCGCCGTCGCCTCGTTCACTTTGCAAGTGAGACACCAATCGGCCGTGAAGTCCACCAGCACCGTATGGCCGCTTGCCAACTGCCGCTCCAATTCGGGGCGTGAAAAGGATTTCCACGGGAGCAACGCGTCGCTCGGTCCGAACGCGGTAAATGACACCCAAGCCAGCACGCCAGCCATGGCAATCGCCACCGACCAATCGAACAGTTTCCGTCGAAGATCAGCGTATACGGGTGATTGGCCGATCCACCAACATGCCACCCCCAACCCGACCATCAGTCCCGAGGCGGGGACCAGATAGTCTTTGTCGAGGAACGTGAAGATGAACACCACCGTTCCCAAGAGCACGAAGCCCATGACCTGCTTGAACGTCTCCATCCACATACCCGGCTTGGGCAGGAACTTCAGCAACCGCGGAAACGCGCCGATCGCCAAGTAGGGCAAGCCCATCCCGAGTCCGAGCGCGGTGAAGGTGGCGTAGATCACTGGCGGCGGCTGTTTCGCCGCCCACGTCAAGGCCGTCCCCATGAACGGCCCGGTACAAGGCGTGGCCAAAACGGTGGTGAGCGCTCCCTTCAGGAATGCTCCGAAGGGACCTTCCTGCTCGGACGCTTCGGCAGCCGCCCCCGATCCGACAAACCCGGGCAATGGAATTTCCCAGACGCCGAGCATGCTTAAGGCGAACACGAAGACGATCGCCGCCAAGGCGAGGTTGAACCCAGTCGATTGGAACTGCTTGCCCCAACCGAACTGGAACACGGCGGCGAGCGTCGCGAGAACCAGGAAGACGGCCATCAAGCCCAGGAAATAGTAGAGATTCAACAGGAACACCTGGCGACGGTTGCCGTGCGCCTGATTGACGAACGACATCACCTTTAACCCAATCACCGGCAAGACGCACGGCATGAAGTTCAGCAGGAAACCGCCAACCATGGCCAGCAACAACACCGAGCCGAGCGTTGCATCCTTGTCGTCGCCTGTGACCAGTTCGATGTCGTTCCAGCTTCGCGTGCTGGACTGCGTGGCCGCGTTCGGATCGACTGCCGCGGCCGCCGCTGGCGTCCCGGTTTGAGAGGCGCCAGGACTGGCTGGCGCGTCGACCGCGGGAACTCCCGATCGCGGGGTTCGCGCCGGAGAATCCACCTGGAGGTTTGCACGGACGCCCGCGACCGCTTTCGCCAGCGTCGAGCCCTTGCCGTAACTGGACGCCTGAAACTCGAGCGGTGCCCGGCTTCCTCCGCTCGGTTTGTCCGACGCCAACTCCACCACAGCCCGGAAGGCCACGCCCGTCGGCCGATCGCACGACCGATCGTCGCACGTCTGATACGCCAGAATGCCGCGAATCTCCTGCGGACCGGCGGCCACACTGGCCGGCGCACGCAGCTCCACCGACCAACTCACTTCCCCCTCGTAAAACACGGCGGGCGGCTTTCCCGGAACCGCCTTCGACACCGTCGACTTGCTCGCCACCACAGCCGACCGGGACCAACCCGGCGGCAAATCGATCGCGAGCAACGTTGGCTTGAACGGAGAACCGTCTTCGGGATCGGTCTCAGCCACCGTATAGAAATGCCACCCGGGCTGCGGCTTGGCCGTCAACACAAGCGACACCATGCCTCCCGGGCCGATGGCGTTCGATGTGACATGGCCGTCGATCTCGCCATGCGACAACATCGCTCGATACGGACCAGGTTTGCCTGTGAACTGCGGCGGTGCGGGCCGATTCGTGGCGGCGGGTGGTGCCGGCGCGGCGTCTTTTTCCGCAGAGTTCTTTCCCGCGGCGTTCGTGCCCGCAGCATTCTTTCCCGCGGCATCATCCGTGGCCGTCGCGCCGCCAGCCGCAGGCACGGGGCCCTCGCCCGCAGCCCCTGAGCGAAAACCGACGAGTTTTACGTTCGCGGTTAGCTTCACTGGCAGGCACGAATCGTTGTCGCGACACGTTAACCCGGACAGCTTGACCCGCACCGCATACTTGTCGGGATTGGCTCCGGGCGGCAATTTCACGGGAACCGTCCAGGTCACTTTGTCGGAATGCTCTTCCAGGTCGACCCCCGGATACTCGGGAACGCGGCGGACCTTCGGTGGCTGCGACGCCTTCCACGTGCCGGTCAATTCGAGCGGCGGCGTGGCTTGCACTTCGAGCTTGGTTCGCAGCGGTCCGCCCGGCGGCTGTGTCAGCGAATACAAGTGCCAGTCGGCGGCGATCGTCGCATCCAATTCCAAGATGCCAGCCGGCCCCCCCTCCACCGCCTTCAGGGTGGCAGTCAGCGTTAACGTCTCACCCTCGCCGAGTCCCAGATCGCCAGCCAAACCGCTGTCGAGCCCGCCGAGCGCCTGGAGTTCGCCTGCCAAATTGAGTTTGGGCGGTTCTTGCGCCGCCGCTTGGCGACCTGCTGTCGCTTGGTGTCCACCGATGAACAGCGTCGTCAGTAGCAGCAGCAAAGCCGGGTGCCGCGTCATCGGTCGCGAAGGTCCGAGCACATTGGAACGCGAAGAAGCCCCGCCATAAACCCGGTTCCATCGCGTAAATCGTCGTAATCGATCCAACATGGCAACCTCTTCTTAGGACGACGCGTGGAAAGCGACTCACCACCCAACACATGATTAAGTTTACGCACGGATCAGGGACGCGTGAAAGTCCGGTTCCGCAACGAGTTTTACGCGGGACACCCGGCGAGCCGAGTGTCCCGGTCGCTAGTTTCCCAGTCGCTTATCGCACCCGCGAGTTCCGGGCTCACAACGCGGCCAAGTCTTACAGCCTCACAGCATGGCCGCGTGTCACCGCACCGCGTGCGAAGAACCGCTCGCTGCGACGAATCCAGTGGTCCATTCGTTCCGCCACCGCTTGGATCGCGGGGAATTCCAGCTGGTCGAGGTACAGCCACCGCACCCACTGCGTGCCTGAAATGGCGAGCGAACTGAGGTCGAAGACGTCGATCAACCCGGTTTCGCGTTCCGAGAGCGGCCGGATTTGCGAATACGCGGCCAACGCGAATTCCCACGACGGCCAGTCATCTTCCAGGAGGCTGCCCAGCAGGCGCGCGAGATCTCCCGCGACGCTATCAATCCGGATTGCATCGTAGTCAATCAGGCCGGATACCTTGTTGCCCGTAAACAGAACATGGTTGTGCCAGACATCGCGCAAGCAGGGCTGGAGCGGAACCGGGGTCGCGGCGTGTTGGCGGAGCCTTTCCAGTGCCGCCGTCGCGACCGGGTCGAAAAGTTCGAGCAATCGCGCCGCTCGTGGAGCCATGGCGACGGCCGCCGCGCCAGGTTTGTCCGCCTCGTTGACGTTCCCCTGCCCGATCGAAGCCAGCGAGCGCGCGACCCTCTGACGCATTTCGTCCGTCTCTCCCCCCATCAAACGTTCCAGCAGTTGAATTCGGTCGGCCAAGCCGGGCGAAGGGGCGATCGTCGGCGGAGTCTTAGCCCCTGCGCGATTGGGCATCCATACTTTGGCGTCACCCGTACCGGCGAGCGACGCGCCGGGGAAAGACGCCGCCGCCCCATGGAAGCGGGCAAGCGCGGTCATGGCGGCCGCCAACCTCTCACGGCTTGGGTCGCGGTGAAAATCAGCGGCGCCGGGCAGCCATGGGGCGAGTTCCCAGGAATGCCCGCCGCGTTCCACGAATGTCGCGCCATGTCGAGTGTTCACGGGAGCGGCAATGAAGCCCAAACCTCGGGCCTGGACAAATCGTAAGAATCGATGCAACCAAGCGCGTCGCGGCGGCGGTGGCTGTCCGGCAGGACTGCGCCGCAACGCGAACTCGCCTGCGCCCGTGGCGACTCGCCACACCGATGCTCCGCTAAAGCCGCTCCCAGCGCCGACTCGCCGGCACCTGCCAGCCCCACCGGCCAACTCGTATTCACCAAGCACGCTGGCCACTTCCGGCGTGGATTCCGCCGCGTCATCGACATCCCACGCCGATGCGCGATCGAGAGCGATCTGCGGGGGACTTTCCCGCAGGACATCGGATTCGCGTTTCTGTGCGGGCAGTTGTTCTGGGTGGTTCATTCGGGGGGACTCGATGGCGGCACGCGGTAAGACGGTTGCGGGGATGCGTAGGTCGCTCGCCAGACTGGCCATGTGAAGTTTCGCGCAATATGGTAAGTATGGCGAGCTAGGTTAAGAGTAGCGGTGAGGCGATAAGTTCCTGCTTGGAAAAATTTTTGGCATGGAGTGGCAGCCACCGCTAGATTCAAGGAATTCCCAGTTCATCGTTTTTCCAGCCGAAGGCAAGAGTGCTCCCATGAGTTGGCCCGCGTTCTGGTATCCGCGCCTACTGGCAGCGGTTTTGACCCTGGCAGCGTTTGCGACGGCTTCCGTCGCCGCTCGCACTGATGCTGCCGACGACCCGAAGTCGCCGCCCGCGCATCAAGCATTGCTGAAAGATGCCAAGTCGACCACCGGATTGCTGCCCGTTCACCAAAAGGGGACGAACCTCTATTTGGAACTGGGGTCGTCCGAGTACGACAACGAATACATCGTCTTGATTTCGATCGCGAAAGGGATTGGCCAGACGCCGTTGCTGGGCGGATATTCGTGGGGCTTCGGCGACGATTGGGTGTGGACCTTCCGCAAGATCGACGACAAGGTGCATGTGATCCGCAAAAACGTGCGTTTCCGCGCCTCGAAAGGCACGCCGGAAGCGACCGCGGTCGGCAACGCATACACGGACAGCATCGTGTTCAGCCTGCCGATCGCCGCCCAGGGGCCCAAGGGCGGCGACCTTGTCGATTTCTCGCCGATCTTCATGAGTGACCTGCCGCAAATCGCGCAGGTCTTGCCCGGATTCAGTTTCGCTCGCGACCGTTCGAGTTGGGCGGCCGTCAAGAACTTCAAGGACAATCTCGAATTGCAAGTCGCCGCGACCTACGCGTCCGGCGGACAGATGGAAATCGACACGGTCGCGGACAGCCGCGGCGTGTCCATCAATGTCCACTACTCGATCAGCCGCGTGCCGTCGTCAAGTTATCAACCTCGACTTGCGGACGACCGTGTCGGTTACTTTTTGACCGTGGTCAAGGACTTCTCGAAGTCGAGCGAACGCGATCAGTTCGTTCGGTACATCAATCGATGGCATTTGGAGAAACCGTCGGGTGCCGGGGATGGCCCGACATCTCCGAAGCAGCCGGTGATTTTTTGGATCGAGAAAACGGTGCCGTTCAAGTACCGGCCGGCGGTTCGCGACGGTATCGCCGAATGGAACAAGGCGTTTGAGGCGGCCGGTTGGTTGAATGCCATCGAGGTGCGTCAACAGCCTGACAACGCGGAATGGGATCCGGAAGACGTGAATTACAACACGTTCCGCTGGATCACGTCGAACGCCGGGTTCGCCATGGGGCCCTCGCGAGTGAATCCGTACACGGGACAAATCCTGGACGCGGACATTATCTTCGACGCCGACTTCCTGACCTTCTGGAAGAACGAATTCGAGATGCTGACGGCTTCTCAGTTGATGGGCTACGAAACGGAGCCGAGCGATAACGAGACGCCGATCCAGCGCGCGTCCCGCGAATTCCTCGCGCGGAACCCCAACGCGAGCCGCTGCATGTTGCGGGCTGGGATGTCGCATCAGTTCGCCTTTGGAGCCGCGGCGCTGGCGGCGGCGGCCGACCCGAAAGTGGCGGCCGAGATGCAAGAAAAGCTGATCTTGCAGGGACTCAAGGAAGTCACCATGCACGAAGTGGGCCACACGCTTGGTCTGCGTCACAATTTCAAGGCCAGCAAGTGGCGCAGCTTGCAAGAGTTGAACGACCCGAACAAGGCGAACCAGCAACTCGTCGCCTCCGTGATGGACTACTCGCCGGCCAACATTGTGCCGAAGGGTCTCAAGCAGGGCGACTTCTATCAAACCGCGCTCGGCCCGTACGACATGTGGGCGATCGAGTACGGCTACAAGTCGCTCGATGGTGACACCAACGGAGAAAAGAAAGACCTGGACAAGATCGCGGCTCGGAGCGGCGAGCGGGCCTTGCAGTTCTCGACGGACGAGGACACCACCGGCACTTCGCCCGACCCTGACAGCAATCGCTTCGACCTCGGAAGCGACCCGCTGGAGTACGCGAAGTCCCGAGCCCAGTTGGTTTCCGAACTGATCCCCGGACTCGTGGACCGAATGGTGAAAGATGGCGACGACTACACGCTGGCGCGCCGCGCGTTGGGTGTGCTGCTGTCCCAGCAGGGCCAGGCGATGATGTTCGCGGCCCGGCAAATTGGCGGCCTCAAAACCAGTCGAAGTCACAAGGGGGACAAAGACGCGCCGCCTCCGTTCGCGGTAATCGATCCGAAGACTCAACGCGACGCGCTGACGCTGCTTGAGCAGAGCATCCTCAGTGACAAACCGTTCCAGTTCCCGCCCGACCTGCTCAATCGGCTCGCGGCCACCAACTGGAGCCATTGGGGCATGACTTCGCCAACGCGAAAGGACTACTCGGTTCACGATGTCGCGTTGCAGTGGCAGGACATGGTGCTGAATCAACTGCTGTCCTCCACTACCTTGCGTCGCCTGCATGACGCCGAGCTACGCGTATCAGCCGACACCGACGCCATGACGACCGCCGAACTGATTGAACGCACCACCAAGGCGGTGTTCGCCGAAGTGGACACGGTCAAGGACGGACAGTTCACCAATCGCAAGCCGGCGATCAGCAGCGTGCGACGCAATCTCCAGCGGTCGCACCTCCGCCGACTCTCCAATCTGGCGATGGGAAAGACAACCGCTCCGGAAGATTGCCAAACGGTGGCCTACGCCGATTTGGCCGCCTTGCATGGGCGGATCGAAACGTTGCTGAAATCGAACGCGAAGCTCGATACCTATTCGCGAGCCCACTTGATGGAATCGGCAAGCCGCATTCAGAAGGTGCTCGACGCGCGAATCACGGTCGCGACGCCTTAATCCGGTTCCCGCGAGCAAGCGTCGCCATCGATCGCGGAGATCGATGGGACGCGGTCTAGCGGCAGCGCTGGCTGGCGGCCTACGATAATAAGGGAGGGGACGGAGACTTCCGTTCCCTCCCTTCGCTTTTCCTATCGCAGGGCTCTCGCTCATGAAGTTGATTCTGGCCGTCATCCAGCCAACGAAACTGCGGGCGGTGCGCGAGGCGCTGGCGAAAATCGAAGTCGAGCGATTCACCGTGCTCGACGCCCAGGGCTATGCCCGGCAAAAGGGCCGCCCGGCTTCCTACCGCGGCATCGAATACAAGGCGAATTTGCTGCGTAAAATCGTCTTGGAAATCGCTGTGAACGACGATTTCATGGACCGCACCATCGATGCGCTCACCTCGGTGGCTCGCACCGGCAACGAAGGCGCGATCGGCGACGGCAAGATCTTCGTGCTGCCGCTGGAAGACTGTCGCCAGATCGGCGGTGGCGCTCGCGGGAAGAGCGCGATTTAGGACATGCCGATCCAGACGCGTCGTCCTTCCCGAAAGCTCCGACGGGCGGCCAACAACACGGCCAGCGCCTGATACGTGTCTTCCAGGTCGCCCATTTTTCGCACCAGGCTCGTCACCGCCCGGTGGAACAGCATCAACAACTGTTCCCCCACCGGCCGCTCGGAATCCAAGGTCTCCATGTGGCGCCCGGCCGCATCGAACCAGACGAGCGAAGTCGGATGGTCGATGAACGCGATCCCGTTCTCGCAACTGACCTGCAACGCGGGCGGCGGCCGAAACGACACAGCCTCGGACCAAGCCCCCGGCATGTACCGGCCACAACTGACTTGAGCCAACGCCCCGGTGCCCAATTGGCCGAGCGGCGAAAAATCAAGACTCATCATCTGGTAGTCGTCCTCCGCGTCCTTGCCATGATGGCGAACTCCCATCACGGATGTGGGATCGTGGCCAACGACGTAGCGGCACCAGTCGATCAACTCGAGCAGATTCCGGTTGGCCAAGTGGCCGGCTGGCGAACGGCGAGCGTGCGGAGCCACGGCGGAAATCGGCAACCGCTGATGGCAGAACACGAGGCGCGGCGGGCCGAGTCGCGTGGCGATCAACTCCTTCAGCCGCAGCGTGGCCGGATAAAGTCGGCGGGGGAATTCGGCCATGAACGCCACGCCGCTCTGATCCACCCGTTGCTTGAGCAATCGAGCCTGATCCGCTTCGAGATCGAGCGCGTCGGCGCAGTAAACCGCCTTGCCCGCGTCACATGCCGCGAGAATCGGCAACGGTCCGTACCACTCGGGGGACAAAATCAAAACGGCGTCGATATCCGGCCGCTCCGAGAGCGACCGGAAGCCATCCGCCGCCCTGACTTGGAAGTCCTGGGCCGCCCGTTCCGCCAAATGCGCAACCTCCGCGTAGACCGCTCGGACTTCAAACCGATCCGCTAAGGCTCGCAGCGCCGGGCGATGGCGACTCTCCCATGACTCCCCCAGTCCAACAATCCCGATCCGCAACTTCATGATCCCCCCGCGCGATACCTTTGGTGACGCGAGTATACGACAAATCGCGCGGGGCCGTGCTCCCTACGCCGCGATCCACCAGGGAACCATGCCCTTCCCCGCCGCCACCTTGCGATGGGAACGGCACCGGGAAAACCCCTGGCCCCTTGGGCATCCACCTGTGAACGCTAGGAAAAAAATCCGGAAACTAGCGGGATGACGGTTTACCTGACGAGGGGCGTAACTATATTCGGGCGGCACTCGCGAGACTTCCATGCGGCCCACCCAAGGTCAGCCTCCCTCACGAAGTGATCGTCGATGCGCGTTCCCCTCCCACGAATTTCCCAGTTTCTAGTTTTCCGTTTGATTGGAGCAGTTCGAACATGACTGGATTGGCTCTCTCCCTCGCGCTTGCCGCCTCGATGGTCGGTGAAGTGAAATCGTACGCTTCCGCCTACGGCTCCGCACAACAATCCGGCAAGCCCATGCTCGTGCTCATTGGAGCCGAATGGTGCCCAGGTTGCCGCACAATGAAGTCGCAAGTGATGCCGCGGATGAGCAGCGCTGGCAAGTTGAAGGACGTCGAATTCGCCGTCGTGGACACCGATCGCGAAGACGCGTTGAGCGACAAGTTGCTGCGCGGCAACTTGATTCCCCAATTGGTGCTGATTACCAAAACGGCGGATGGTTGGCAGCGACAGTACCTGACAGGCGCTCAAAGCGAGGCAGCCGTTTCCACGTTGATCAGCCAAGGACTGGCGAAACATGTCTCGAATAAACCGGAAGTCGTTCAGGCCTCCGCAACGGAACCGGTCAAGAACGCCAAGTAGCCGAGTCTGCTTGGCCCTGTCCGACCAACTTCATGGCTTCGTCGATGGACCGGCTTCACGGCTTCATGCTGTGAGGCCCAGCGCCGACATGGGGCCCTCCGCACCGCAACTCCAGGAATTGTCTGGCCTCGCTCGCCCGATTTTGCTATGTACCGGCTCGCGGCGCGAAAACGCGCCGTCGAACGGTTAACGAGCTGTATGGCACGCAACAGAAGCGAGTGCGGAGATGCTGACACGAGCGATACGCCGACTGCAAGCGTTTTTCTTGCTGGTCTGGGTGGGGACCACCTTTGGTTGCGCCACCATGAAACATTCGGACACGGCCCGAACGGGCGTCGAACAGTTGCTCATTTCCAGCGCCGCTGACAAGGCGCTCGATAAAGTTGACTTGAAGCCGATCGCCCAGGCCAAGGTATTCCTGGAAACGAAATATCTCGACTGCGTCGACAAAAACTACATCATCGTGTCGATGCGGCAGCGACTCATGCGTTCCGGCTGCACCCTGGTCGAGAAAGTGGAAGACGCCCAAGTGGTGGTCGAAGTGGCCAGTGGCGGCGTGGGAACGGATCGCAATGAGCTGTTCCTGGGAACATCCGAGATCCCCCTGCCGCCACCGTCCCCGGTTTCGATCCCAAGGCTCGCGTTGATGGAACGAAAACGGGCCATCGGCACCGCTAAAATCGCCGTGCTCGCTTACGACGTCAAAACCAAGGCCGCCGTGATCAACAGCGGCTTCGCACTCGCCCGCTCCGACCACCGGACAACCAATCTTCTGGGCCTCGGCGGCATCAGCAGCGGCTCAGTCCACCAAGAACTCGCAAGCCACGACAAGGATCTGGACAACGGCGTGCCCCAACTACGCTAACTTCCCTTGTCGCCGCACAGCGTTTTCAATCACGACAAAGCGTTTTTGACTCGCCCTATCGAGTCGTCAATCACGTTAATGCGTTTTTGACTTGCCCTATCGAGCTGTCAATCACGGCGGGGCGTTTTTGACGTGCCCTATCGAGTCGTCAATCACGGCGGGGCGTCTTCCTGAGCGCCAGCTCCACGCAATCGCGAGTCGAGCTTACACGGGTGGTGAACGCAGCAGACGCGTCACCTTCAGCACATCGACCAGCGCGTTTGGGACGCCGCACAAGGCAAGTTCGCAACTGCCATCGGCAATCGCTTCCAGTGTCTTCACACCCGTGGCGCGAGCCTTGAAGACCGGAAACGAGAGTTGCTTCACCGTGGGCTGCGGAGCCCCCTTGGTGCCATCGCCTTGCGGATCGCCAGGGACGGTATGCTTTTCGAGCCAGCGTTTCTTCAATTTGATGAGCACAGTGACGAAGACACTGGCCTGGGACGGTGGCACAAAGTTCCCCAGGTCCAGCAAGGTGCGCGGATGGCACGCTTCCAGCGCCTCGGAGAACTCATGACTGATCTGCTGCAGCACCGAATCATTCAGAGTTCCAACACGCTCGCCCAGCACTTCGACGAGCGAGTGATGGGCCGCGTGCTCGACTCTCAGTAACTGGAAACCCTCCGTGGCGTCGCGGGCGAGCATCAACGGTTCTTCAACCTGCCGCTCGACCGGCGGCGCGACATCCACCTTGGCCGGCGCCCCAAGCTGGCTCGGCACGCCGTGCAGAAAAATCCGGTGGCACTGGGAGCAGAGGCTGGCGCGCACATGACCGGCGGTGCGCGATTCAGACCCGGATCGAACACGCTCCGAGTCGGCCGTCGCGTAATAGCGTACGACCGCCTCTAACGGCGGTCCCATGGGGCCGTCAGGCCCGCGCGCGACCAACTCGATGGACTGCAAAGACCCCTTACAATCGGGGCAGCGTTCGGCCGGACCTGCTGAGTTTAGCGACATGCCGACGGACAACCTGATCCAATGAGGAAAGCAACTTCGCAAGACCGCCGAGTGTAATCGAAGCGGGCGGATGCGTGCAAAGGCCAGTCACGGGGTAGGGACGATGAAAATCGCCGCATCACAGCGTCTTCAGGTACTCCAAGACCGCGTTTTTCTCCTCTTCGGTCAAGTCGTTCGGATACAGATGGCCCGCATTGCTCTTGCCAAACCGTCGTGTCTCGAAGTAGCGACGGCGGTCCGCGTTGGAATTCCGCCCCTCCGCCGGCAGTTCGGAAAACGTCTCGACCGCCAAGCCAACCTGCCGCGAGTCATACTCTCCGCCGCGGCGAGTCCAGACCGACGGCCGCTGATCGGGACGCAGCAAGTGCCATAACGTGGGTACGGAACCGTTGTGCAGATACGGGGCCGATGCCCAGATGCCGTCCAGCGGAGGTGCGAGGTAGCCCGCCGGCTTCTGCTCGATTTTTTGTTCGCCAAAGTGCGCGAACCAACTCGCCCCGTAACCCGCTCGATGGTCCGCCGATAGCGAATCCAAGCGAACCCGATCCGTCTTCAGCTCGTCGATCGGCACGACCACTTCCGGATACGTTTCCTTGTCCCCGTACGTCCCATGGCATCGGGCGCAGTGGTCGTTGAACACCCGCTCGCCCCGGACTGCCAGCGACCGATCGATCGCGAACGGATACGCGGGCGGTTCCAACGATTCAAGGTAGGCATACACGTCTTGGTAGTCGGACTCCCACTCGCGGAATTTCTCTGGCCCGTTCTGCCGAATCAGCATGAACTGCATCAACGCGCGATGTCCCTTGCGAGCGAACCCGTCGATGTAGATCTTGTCGCGTTTGCGGAAATGCCACCACGGAATCGCGTCCATGTCGTGGTGCGTCATCGCCGGGGCCGGCCGATTCGCATGGAAATTCAGCTCAGCGTCGCGGAACGCCATCAGCGCCACGCCGAACATCACCGCGTTCGTCGTGCCGACGTTCTTTCCCAACGGCATGAAAACCGACCCCACATCCATTCGCGACAGCGGCTTCCCTAAGGCGACCTTCGCCGCCCGTGTTTCCTCGGTCAGCGTTTCCAACGCGAAGTTGGCATTGGGCAGCCCAGGGACCACTTTTCCCGCTACTTCGCCACCGTGGCAAGCGAAGCAATTCATCGTCCAGCGACCGTCGGCATCCACCACGTACTGCAGCGGCTTCCCCGAGTTGTCTCCGGGCCGTGTCGTCAAACCGTAGCGAGCGAACGCCATCCGCCGCCGCTCGGCAGGCGTCGCCGCCTCGGCCTGCGATCGCAACGGCTCGGGCCACTGCCGCCAAGTTTCGGCAAACGTGGACTCGTCGAAGTCGGCTCCCAAATATGCCTTTTCCGTCAGAAAGCGATAACCGCGTTCCGCCGCCGTCAGCGCCCGTTCCTTGTCCGCTTTCGTCGTTTCGGGAGCTTTGTTTTTTTCGTCCGCTTTCGCCGGTTCGTCGGCTTTGGCCGGTTCAACGGCTTTGACTGGTTCAACGGCTTTCGCCACCGCGTTAGGTCTGGCCAGAGCCAAACGCTCCGCGGTCCCTTCATCCGGCCTGGACGCGGCAGGGACCGACTTTTCTTGAGCGGCCATCGGATTTACGGAAGCGCCCCCTGCAAGTTGCAGCACAAGAGAAGCAAGCGTTGCCGTCCCAAATCGGGCGAGAGCCATCAAGCTGCAGCTTCGCAAGCGACGACGAAAATCGACAATTCGGTTTGCGCACCAGTTCCTGGCCCCATGGCTGGCAGCCATTCCACCCTTCGCCATCACCACCGGTTTTCCGAGTGCCTCGCGCGACATCCTCTTGCTCCTCATTCACCACCGTCCCAGCCGGTCGAACTGCACTGCATCACTATAGCGGATCGGCGACTGGCCTCGCTTTCCTCCCCAGTTCACGAGCGGCTTGCAACAGCGGCTTGCAACAGCGGCTTCCAGTCGCAGCTTCCAACAGCGGCTTCCACGAGCTAGGGGCGGTTGACGGTCGGGAATCGGCTGGTTAGCGTTCCCCGGTTGGAAACGCAACCAGAGGGAGACTAGCCATGGATAATCGAGTGTTGTACGAGCGATTGGGGGGGGTGTTCGCGATCGCCGCTGTCGTGGACGATTTTATCGATCGCGTGCTTTCCAGCCCCGCTCTCAACGCCAATCCGCTGGTGCGGGAAGCCCACCATCGCGTAGCGCCTGCGGGTTTCAAATACTTGGTCACAGAGCAGCTTTGCCACGCGGCGGGCGGACCGCAACGCTACACGGGCCGCGACATGAAAACCTCGCACGCCGAATTGCGGATCAGCGAGGACGAATGGCAGGCGTTCCTCGACCTGCTGAAACAATCCCTGGATAAGTTCCGCGTGCCGCTGCGGGAACAAGGCGAGATCTTCGCGATCGTCCAGTCGACCCAAACCGATATCGTCGTGTGAAGGCGAAGTTACGCGGCAAGTTCGCGGAGCAACCGCAGATTGATCGCGTCCCAAGCTTCGCCTTCGTGTTCGCCCTTGGGCGTTTCCAGGTACATCGGCAAATCCCGGAAACGTTTATCGCGAAGGATATGCGAGAAAGCGTCGCTGCCGATCTTCCCCCGGCCGATGTGCTCGTGGCGGTCGACGCGTGAACCGAGCTCGCGTTTGCTGTCATTCAGGTGCATCGCCTCCAGCCGTTCGATTCCGACCAAGCGGTCGAATTCGCGAAACGTCGCCAGGAAGTCGCGGCGCGTGGCAAGCGGATAGCCGGCGGCGAAGGCGTGGCAGGTGTCAAAGCAAACGCCCAAACGGTCCGGCGCGCTGACACGGCCAATGAGTTCGGCCAACTGCTCGAATCGCCACCCCAAACAGGAACCTTGGCCGGCCGTGTTTTCCAGGAGCACGCGGGCTTGAATTTCGGGCAACGCTGCGTGGAGCTCGTCCAAGCCGCGAACGATGTTCTCCATCGCCTGCTCGTCCGAACCGCCCGCCGCGGCCCCCGGGTGCAACACCACGCCGCGAATGCCCAATTGCTCGGCGCGTTCCAGTTCCACTTTCAACGCCCGCAACGAACGCTCCCAAATGCTGGACTGGGAACTGCCCAAGTTGATCAGGTAGGAACTGTGAGCAATCGGCTGCGCGATCCGTAGGCGTGCCAGCGAGTCGCGGAATCGCGTGGTATCGGCTTCCGCGAGCGGTCGCGGAGCATTCGCCGGATCGGGCCCCACCGACCATTGGGACGGGCTGTTCGTGAACACCTGCACGGTGTCCATTCCCAACTCCGCCGCGGCCTCGACCGCCCGATAAAAACCGCCCGCGATCGACAGATGAGCCCCCAGCAGCGGCATAGCGGATAGCCTATTTCTGTCGCGTATCGCTTGAACCAGCGTTGGCCGATGATCGACTCGACCATCGCGCCCCAAACGGACTACTCGGGACGGCCTTCAAGCGACTGTTCCAGGAACTGGATTTGATTGCGGACGCCCTCGAGTTCAGGGTTGATTTCGATCGCCTGACGGAAGGCGTGCAACGCGGCGTATGGCTCGTTCAATTCCAAATGCGAATGCGCCATGCCCACAGCGGCGGCGAAATGGTGCGGATTGATCTCCAACGCGCGGCCGCAATCGCGAATCGCTTCCGTGTACTGTTGCAGGTGGAAAAACGCGATGGCTCGCTGATTCCAAGCCTCGGCCATTCCGGGTGCTTCGTCGAGGAGTTGGCTGGCAATGTCGATCGTCTCGTCAAAGGCTTCGGCGACGTTCAATCGCATGACCGTTCGCAGCGTCTGCCGCTGGTTTAGCGAACCGTCGCGGCACCACACTTCCCGCAGACCGGCCTCCGCCAGAATCCGCACGCCGCGATCGGCGTCGTGAAGACCGCGAGCCAGCACAGGGCTAGTTCGGTTGTCCCCGAGGAATCCAAGCGCCATCGTCGCGGCGCGGCGGGCGAGCCGATCTCCCTGGAGCGCGATCCGCTCGAGAGTCGCCACCGAATAGCGAGCGGAAACGGCTTGGACGAATCCCGCCGTGTGCTCGTTGCTCAGATAGCGTTGGTACAGTTTCACCAGGTGCGGCAAGCGAGCGGTGGATGGCAACACTGCGGGAGTCCTTGGGTTGTTTTCGAGCATCGGGCGGCAGCCGATAATGGGGGAGGCGCCGACAAACCAATGGCACGAATGACTGGGGCGAGCATAATCCGCGACGCGAAGAGGCTCAATCATTTCGTTGAGCCTCATCGGCCGTTTTTTGGCTTTTCGCGTCGAGGCGTTTCCGCAAGAATGTTGCGTTGCGCAGAGCTTGCGCCGCTTGCCGCGACCCCCTTGTCGACGCGCCTTGCGCCAACCGCAAGGTCAACGCCCTTCCCTGGGAGTTTATGATGAGTCGCGAAGATTTTCCGGTTGCCCAAGACCCTGCTGATCGCCAGCGTCTCGAGCAGCGAAAACGGTTATTCCACCTCCTTACGCCAGCCAGCGATCATCGGTTCGCGTTGCGACTCAAGTCATTCCTCATCGCCATCACAGCCAAGGCGGTCATCTGGTCCTACGACAGCTCGCACGCAGCAAGGGCACAAGCGCCGACGAACACTCCCACAGCAACTTCCGCTCAAGTTTTCGCCGCGGCCCAATCCCCAGTTGGCACGCAGCCTTCACGAGGTAGCCAGTCGCCGCCGCTGTCGGTCGCGTGGAAAACGGGCCCCGATTTGCGACTCGCGTTGGATAGCCCTGTCGGTGTGACGTGGTCAGGCAGTCCGCTGCGTCCATCCGTGCAACGACTGGCTCGTGAATTCCGTGTTGCCATGTGGCTTGACCGTCGACTCGATCCGGGACAGTCCATCGAATTGTCCATCGCGAACGAACCGCTTGATGTCGGCTGTCAACGGTTGGCGGCGAAATTGAACGCCGGCCTTAGCCGCGTCGGTCCGGTCGTCTACTACGGACCGACTTTCACCGCGGAGCGTTTGGCGACCGTCGCCGCCATGCGTCGAGCGGATATCGAACGACTGCCGGCGGCCGAACGAACCCGGCTCGCGGCAACACGCAACATGCGCTGGGATGACCTCGCCGAGCCGCGAACGCTGGTCCGCTCCACCATCGCGGAAGTCGGTTTGGAAGTACCGAACCTCGAACGCGCGATGCCCCATGATCTGTGGCCCGCCGCCGAACTTCCGCCCATGGTCTGGTCCGACCGGCTGAGCCTATTGCTCGCCGGGTTCGACTTGACCTTCGCGGTCGATCTCGCGCAGCGACGAGTCGAACTACAGCCGCTGCCCGAGTCGCCACGCGTTGAGAAGGTGCTGGCTGTGAAGGGAAACGCGGCGCAGGTCGCGGCGGACTGGGCCGATAAATTCCCGCAGGCCGACGTTCGCGTGGCGGGCGGAAAACTCGCGATTCGCGCTCGTTACGAAGACTTGGAAGTGATGGAGCGGGTCGCTCGCGGCGAACGCGTCGAACGGGCGCGTGTCGTCGCTGGCCCAAGCGAGTTCACGCTGACCGTGGAAAACCAGCCGGCCGGCGCGATCATCCGCCATATCGCCAAACAGCTCAAACTAACTCTGGAGGTCGCGCCGGACGCGGTGGAGCCGCTTGAGAAACTGGTGAGCGTCAAAGCCGAGCGTTTGAGGCTTGAGGATCTCCTGACCGCCGTCTTGCGCGATACGGGCCTGCGCTGCGACCGCGAAGAGGATCGGTTGCGAGTGCGTCGGCAGTGAGCTTCGTTGGCACCATGACCGACCGCTTGGAACCGCGTTCATCGCGAAAACACCGACGAGTGTCTTGGCGCGGCCGCCGTATGCGATGGCGCTGGCGTCGTCAGGAGCCCTCACTCGGATCACCTACCGCCTGCACGAAGACGAGAACACCACCTCGAGCGGTCGATGATTGACCACCGCCCGTTACGAAGTTCCGGTGAATGTTCGCTAGAACGAGTTGACCGCGCAACGACGGCTTTTTCTTCGATTCATCGCCAAGGTAGGTTTCGCCAACCCGTTGCGACTGCGCGAAACGCTCCATGTAAAGCGGTGGGAAACCGATCTTTGCCCCGATCGTGCGGGGACTGTTAGGAGGCAAGATGGCAAGAAACATCTGAGGTTTGCCTTCCACG
Source organism: uncultured Planctomycetaceae bacterium (assembly GCA_903921945.1). GTDB lineage: Bacteria > Planctomycetota > Planctomycetia > Pirellulales > Pirellulaceae > CAIXSC01. Next base: position 10,353 of record CAIXSC010000936.1, on the reverse strand, counting down.
TCTTCCCGCCAATCGACTTCGACCAGCGATTGTCCCGAGGTCATCGGCATGCTTTCGAGTAGCGTGAATCTTTCCGCGACGCTGGGCATCAACGGGTCGGCGATGACACAACGAAGCTCGTATTGCCGGCCTGGTGGCAAGTAGATCCGCCACTGGTTGAACCCCACATTTCTCGGCGGAAGCCTGCGAAAAGACCACTGGGTGGGGTCTTTGACGGCGAGCGGCTCCACCCAATCCTTCAACACTCCCTGATTGTGTGCCATCAACTCTTGGTGCTGGCGAATCGAACGCCACCATCCGAACGACAAGCCCGCGATGATAAGAACTCCGACAATGTTCACGAGCGAGACACGAAGGCGCATAAATGCTCCCGTCGTCGTTGGCCGGCAAGTCTGATCAATTCCCTGAGAAGCCCGATCGTTCGGTCGAAACCGACGAGTCGATGCCAGCGGCACTCGCTCGCAGGGCCCGCCATGCTTGGATGTCGCCCGTCACGAGGACAATTCCCGCGCCGAATCACGAAACCCAATAAAAAACAGCCCGCCAGCCGTTCCAACGCTCGCGGTCGGTTCGCGGACGATCGCCATGGTCCTGAGAACACGCTCGGAACGGCGATCAACGACGAATCGGCTTACTTGCCGTGGAAGCCCGTCGCCGGAGAACCGGCCGCTGTCGCGGCTCGGCGAATGAACGTCGCAGCCGGATCGCGCTTCCGGCACGGAAGCCGTTGGAACGGCGATCGACGGCGATCGACGACGAAGAGGCGGACTTGCAGCGGACGCCCGTCGCCAGAGAGCCGGTCGCTGAAGCGGATCGGCGAATGAGGTTAGCGGTTGGTGGCTCGACTTGCGTTAACGTCGAATCGGGCCGCCCGTAACCGGCCGCTGCATCGCTTGTTCCACTCGCGGCGCGAACGCTTCCGCGTTTTTCCAGAACTGTTCCAGCGACATTTCGTCAGCGAACAGAAACATCTGGTTGCGATACCACAGACCGTGTTGCCGACGGCCCTCGACCAACTGCCCCTGCTCCAAGTAGCGCACCGGGTCGTAACCCGAAAGCATCGGGGCGTAGCGGTCGGGATCCTCCAAAAACCTCTTTTGTTGATCCGGGCCCGCGAAGAGGTAGGTGCGGTCACGATGAACGACGCCCCAGCGCGCATCCGCACGCCGCCACTTCCGCGTTTCGAATAGCGTCACGGGACAAAAACCATCCAGTCCCACGGCGGATGGTTGGGGCATCGCGTTACCAGCAGGCGCAACCGCACCACCACCGACAACACCACCGCCACCAACACCACCACCGCCGCCTCCGACAGCACCGCCGCCTCCGACAGCAGCGCCGCCACCAACTGGCGGACCGCCCCCACCCGCTGGTGCCGACATCGCGGCTGGCGTGACTGCACCGCGATTCGATCGGAAGGCGGCTTGTTGGCTGGAGCCACTGGGCGCGAAACGCTGCTCGCTGCCGCCACCGAAAGGACTTCCCAGTCCAGCGTTTCCGGCCGCGGGGTTGCCGCCGGATGGATTGCCGCCATATGGATTGCCGCCGGCCAGCGAGCCTCCCGAATCCGGGGCGCCAAACGGGGATTGGCCGTAGGGACTCGCGTTCGCCTGGGGCGCGTTGCTTTGCCCGAAACCGCCAAAATTGTTGTTGTTTGGCGGCCCGTAACCGGGGCTTGGAGCCCCTTGGCTCGCATCCGCTTGGCCATAACCCTGGAATCCATTGGCGACTGGCGGCGCCGACGGCGGTGGGAAGCTGGATGGATTCCTTGCGTAGGGGGCATTCTGAGTCGGTGGGTTGGCGGCAAATCCGCCGTCGGGAGCGGCGGCAAAACTTCCGCCTTGCCGATTGAAGTCACTGGGATTCGAGGCCGCCTGCGGCAGGAACCGGCCGCCACTGTCGGAAGCGGGTCCAGCCGGCGGGTTTGACGGAACTCCGTAGCCGCCCGGCCCGACCGTCGGCGCTCCAGGGTTCGAGGGAGGCGCGTATGGATTGGCGGCGTTCGCCGCATGGCTCGCCAGTTGACTGGCGAACTGGTTGGACGCGTTGTTCACTTGATGAGCCGCGTTGTTCATCTGCCGCGCCGCGTTGTTCGCGAAGTCTTGCGTAGCGGCGGCGGCGGTGTTCGATGCTTGCTGGGCGGCACTGTTGGCGGCGTTGAGCGCGGATGCCGCGCGGGCGAGAAACGCCGTATAGCGAGCCGGATCCTGGCTGCTGACGGATCGGACGAGTTCCTGGCCATCCGGCAGCAAAATCAGGTCGGTGGGCCAGCGATCGACACGAAACCGCTCGGCGACGGCCGGTTGGTTGTCGACCTTGATTTTCACAGGGATGAAATTCGCCTGGATCGCCTGTTGCACCTCGGGCCGACTCAACACGTTCCGCTCCACGCCCACGCATGGCGGACAGTTGTCGCTCCAAAAATGCACGAGCACCAGTCGTCGCTGGGCGGCCGCTTGTTGGAGCGCAGCGTCGACGTTTTCGATCCAAGCGAGCGGTGCGGTCGCGTTTGAACTGGCTTGGCCGAAGCCTGCCCCCATCCCGCCGCGCGGCGTGTTCATAAACGGCAGTTGCGCCATCGCCGGGTTGGTTCCGATGGCGGCCAGGCTGCAACCACCGAGAATCACCGCGTGCAAGACTTTCCGCATATTCCACCACCTCTCCGATAGCTGGCAACGCCGTCCGGACTTCACGCCGCGACGGCGCGCGTTACGCCTTCTATCGGATGTCGGTGTGAAGCGGTTGTACCAATTCTTTCGGTTTTGGCGATTCGAAAGGTTTCATCGGCCAAGACGGTCGAGCACCATCCGGCCCGACGTGGACGAACCGCCCGGTTGACGGACAACCGGTGGGGGCAACGTCGCGCAGCCGCGCGGGGCTGGATTTTTCCCGACGTCGCTTGACATTCCCAGGAGTCTGGACGATACTCCCCGCCAGTTTGCTCTTTCTGGAACTTCTGTAGGTGATGGCTCGTGTCTGTGGCGGAAGTCCCCCTTCCGACGCCAGGCATTCCCGGTGACGGGCAGTGTTGGTTAGCGAACCGGCGGTGCGCTTTCCACGAGTTGCTTTACCAACGCCACGCGGTCTTCGGCCCGCGTAAATGCCATGGCGAAGCTTGGTGAGCGTCCTGCAAGAAGGCAAGTGCTGTAGTTGGTTCGAGCACCCGTCTTGGGAAAAGCTGCTGGAGAGTAGTCCGGGCGTCGCTGAGTTTGTCGTCGCGATCCGGTCTTGGCACGAGGCCAGCTCTGTTTTCCCCGGACTTCGTGCGAACGCACGCCACTCGTAATCGCTTTGCGGCTGTTGGTAAGCCGTATTCGATGATTGCAAGTTCCGTGGATGAGCTATTCCTGCGGGCAATCCCCGTCCTTTGTTTGTTTCGGATGAAAATTCATGGGGAAGAAGCGTTTTCGGCGTCAAGGCGGTGGCCATTCGATGGGACGCGGCGGCTACGGTGGTGGCGGCGGCGGCGGGGGTGGCGGCGGTGGGGGTGGAGGTGGCGGTGGTCCGGGCGGTGGTCCCGGCGGTCGCGGACGTCGACGTCGACGTCCGAACGATCAGCGCCATGGCGGGCCGCACGGTGGGCAGCATGGCGGTTCCGGTGGTGGTCCGCTTCCCGGAGATGATTTCGGGGATCCCCAAGCCGACTCGGACTCGCCTCGTCCCTTGGGCGTTGACGGCGAAGCAGTTCCAGGCATGGCGTCCGGCGGACCAGCCGACGCGGTCCATGAGATTCCGCTCGACCCTGGCTACGGCATGTTGGAAATGCATCCCAACGGCTACGGCTTTCTTCGCAGCCCGGACAACTTTTATTCCCGCGAGCGAACCGACCCGTTCGTGCCCGCGACGATGATCGAACGCTTCGGCTTGCGCCAAGGCGTGATGATCCGTGGACTCGTCCAGCAAGCCCGCAAACAACAGGGGCCGCGACTGCGCGAGATCACCGATGTCGATGGCATGCCGCCGGACCAGTACAGCAAGGTCAAGTCGTTCGACCAACTGACCCCGATCAATCCACAGCAGTGGTATCGCTTGGAAACCGGCGCCGCGCCGCTGACGACGCGGGTCATGGACCTGCTCACACCGCTCGGCCGCGGCCAGCGGGCGCTGATCGTGGCGCCGCCCCGGACCGGCAAGACGATCATGCTGCAACATATCAGCCACGGCATCGCGACCAACTATCCCGATGTCAAGCTGATCGTGTTGCTGATCGACGAGCGGCCCGAGGAAGTGACCGACATGCGCCGCAACGTCAAGGGCGAAGTGATCGCGAGCAGCCTTGACATGGACGTCGACAGCCACGTTCGCATCTCGCAGCTCGTGATCGAACGCTGCAAGCGACTCGCCGAAATGGGACGCGACGTGTTCCTGCTCCTCGACTCCATCACCCGCCTCGCCCGCGCCTTCAATAAATGGGTCGGCAATACGGGCCGCACCATGTCCGGCGGCGTGGACATCAAGGCGATGGATATCCCGAAGAAACTGTTCGCCACTGCTCGCGCGTTCGAAGAGGGCGGCTCGCTGACGATCGTCGGCACCGCTTTGATCGACACGGGCAGCCGCATGGACGACCTGATCTTCCAGGAGTTCAAAGGCACCGGCAACATGGAGTTGGTGCTGGATCGACGGCTCTCCGACCGCCGCGTCTTCCCCGCGATCGACATCACGCAATCCGGAACGCGTCGCGAGGAACTGCTTCACGACCCCGATACGCTGCACGCCGTCACGATGCTTCGCCGCACACTGACTTCGATGCACCCGGTCGACGCCATGGAACAGTTGACCAAACAGCTCGGTCGCTTCAAGTCGAACTTCGAATTCCTGCGGCTCATCGCCAGCGCCCGCAACAACGACTGAGCGGACCATCCAGGGACGGTCGTCGCGGATCGTCATGAAAAGTGTCGTGATCGCCAATGGCGATCACGTTTGTCGCGTGTAAGACGCAGTCCGTGGCGTAACCTCCCATGGACTGTCTGTTCCATGGAAACAACGTTCCATGGACGCTGTTTTCCGTGGCAGTTACTTCCCCCCGGTCGCCGGCAGTTCGATTTGAACTGTCCGCACCGATTGGCCTGCGTTATTGGCCGTCCTGCCAGTCGTCGTGCCAGTCGTCGTGCCAGTCGTCGTTTGACCAGCGCCTCCGGCGGTTGTCGCGGCGGGCGTGTTCGCGGCCACTCGAGTATCGCGCCATTGTTCGGGCCGGAAATGGCGGCCATAGGTGCCGAAGTCGCTGAAAAAGTACCGTTTCGCCAAGCGGTATGCGAGACTCTTTTCGGGCACTTCGGCCCCAGGATTGTACTGCGACGAATGCGGTTCGATCCGACGCAACTCGTCGACGGCCGCGGCCCGAGCCGTGGTGTCCCGGGCCCCATGGCGTTCAACCAGGTCATTCAGCAAGTCTGGGCGTTCGAGAATGATGCAGCCGCGAGTTGCCTGGGCGGCCGTCTCCCGGAAGTCGCGCAGAAACTCGGACTGCTGAAACGTCTCCTTCAGCGGCCGATACGAGCCATCCGCTTTCTTGTCGTAAATGGACTCGCGGGCGAACTGAATCACCGGACACGGTTCGATATCGCCCCACGGACCGACATGGTGGGTGAAGCCGGTGGCGGCCGGGCACAGCGCTTGTCCCTCGCCATCGTAATAGGCGTCGATAATGATGATTGGCTTGCGGGCTCGCATTTCCACCACGAACTTGCGGGCCGCGAACTGCTGCTCGGGCGTCAGGCAGAGATCCGGATTGGGAGCCGGTCCGACCGCTCGGTAGATGTGGAACCAACAATAAAAGACGCCCATCTCGATCAGCCGATCGACCCACGCTTCGCTCATCAGGTCGTAGTTCGTTTGGCAGAGGCTGGTGCAAACGCCCGTGAAGACTTTGTGTTTCAGGCAGTTTTGCAGGCCTTCCATCGTCTGGTTGTACACGGCCGGCCGACCGCGCCGCTCATCGCTGACAATCTCGTTTCCTTCCACGCTGACCAGCGGCGTGACGTTGCCCAATTCACGCAAACGCCGCGCGACTTCATCCGTGATGAAGTGGCCGTTGGTGAAAACCTGGAAGTAGCAATCGGGATGGCGACCGAGGATTTCCAGCAGATCGCCGTGCATGAACGGCTCGCCGCCCAAGATGCCGAAGAACGAGTTGCCCATCTCCTTGGCTTCGCCGATCATCCGGTCCATCGCGTCGGTTTCGATCCGCGACTGCTTCGCCGCGACGTCCACCCAGCAACCTTGGCACCGCAGATTGCAGCTGTTGACGATCGACACGTACAAGAACGGCGGAAAGAACTGGCCGCGCCGCAATCGGCTCTTGTGCTTCATGACCGACCGCATCCCCTTCCAGCCCATATTCCAGGCCAGTTTGGCAAGCAGCCGTTTGTCGGTCTCGACGAGCACCCGTTTTGCCATTCGCAAGTACATGCCTGCCGCTCTCCGCGCAAGAATTCCGTTCCGGACCGACTGCGAGGACCGCGAAGTCCCGCCGCCGCCTTTCCCATCGCAGTATAGCCGCGAACCGACCGGTTGCACGCCCCGCCCCGCCACAAGGCGTCCAACACCGCTCCCATTCAGTCCACGAACTGGAACGAGAAGAGATCGGCGTCCTTCAGCCGAAATCGCAACTTCACCGGCTTTCCCGCCAGCGAGCTGACGTCCTCGCCGCCCTTCCATGCCACCACACAGGCCAAGTCGTCCGTGTTCAGTTCGCGGCAATCCGCCAGGGAGAAGCCCGGCATCGGCCGCCCTTCAAGATCTTGGATCTCCACCGCGACGCCGCCGGCCGCGCTCGTCGAAAGATTCAAGCTCAACCGCCGCCCTTGAAACACGATCGGCTTGGTTTCCAGCTCGCCAGGTTGGTATCCCGCATGCACCGCGGCAAATCCATCCAAGCGGTACACGAGCCGTTCGAGATGGTGTGTCGGTTGGCCGTAATTCCGCTGGATGTAAATCGACATCTCGTCAGTCCCCGTCGGCACGATGCCGCGAGCCGGATAGTTCGAACGCGCCGTCCAGTTGCGAAGATCCAACCCGGGCCGCGCGAACGACTCGAGGAATTCGCGGTCGTAACGATTGCCGCCACGGCTCGTGAGCAACACCGCGTCCGACGAGTCCTTTTTAAGCCCCGGATAGTTCTTTTTGTCGTCGATCGCGAGCGACTGCGCTTGCGATTCCGTCAGCCCGCGTCTTCCAGGCCAGAAGCGAGCCGCCGTTCCCAGATAGAGGTGCGGCGCGCGAAAATACGCCACCGTCTGGTTGGTGTACAGGTGCTCGTTCGGCGCGTCTCCAAACGTCATGTCGACCGCCGGAGTCCAGGTCAGAAAATCCTCCGACGTGGTCCGCGTGATCCAACGCACTCCGTTGCGGAAGGTGCGGAAGAAACACACGTATCGCCCCTCATGCTCCGACCAGAAAATGTTGTTCTGCGAATCGAACGCGCCACCCGTGATGATGGGCTTCTCCCGCAGCAAGCGGAAGTGAATGCCATCCCCCGAAACATAAGCGACCAGACCGGATTGGCTGCTTCCGCCAACCGCCTTGAACCGCTCGTCCGCGGGCACACCCGGCCGAGTATCGATGAACGGCGCGAAATTGTGCGTCACGTGTCCGACATCGGCGAGTATCGCGTTGTTCTCCTTGTTGCCGCCGAAGGAAATCAGCCCAAGCTTCGGACGCTCGAACCGCACGCCATCGGCACTCTCCGCGTAACACGTGACCTCCTGAGCTCGCGGATCGTTGTCTCCGTAGCCGGTCAACGGCCGTCCCCGGTAGTACATGCGATACAGGTCCCGACCGTCGACGCGATCGTGCAACACCGTGACATAACCACTCACCTCGCCCTCCCACGGCCGATCGAAACGAAACGCGACGTTCGTCGATCGCGGCGCCTGCAACCGCAACTCGGCGCTCCGTAGCCCGCCCACCAAATACCGATCGACGAACAGCTCGCGGCGACCGCCAATCACGATCGGTTCCACCGGCCCAGCAGCGGACACAGGCGCGGCCGCGGACATAGGCGCGGGCTCGGCGGCCGGCGCTTCCGGTACGCGGCCTCCCATGACACCCAACAGTGCCGCGACCGCAACCGAGCACGCCGCAACCGAGCACGCCGCAACCGAGCGCGCCGTGAGCGAGCGCGTTACGAGCGAGCACGCCCCAAACGCGCGCGTCACAACGAGTCGTGAACGGCGGGACGAAACGGGGACCAACATCGCATCCGGGAAGGCTTTCTGCCGCATACCGACACTCCTTGGAATCCTTGCTCCATTCGCCTCAGCGCCCCGCCAAGCGGGATTGCTGGTGCTGTTGTTACCGCGCCTAATCCGTTCGATCCAGATGCCCCGACTTGCCGATCGCGCGGAGCAACCGCAGGCCGATGAGCAGCGCGGTGATGCTGCCCGCCAGTCCAAGAATCGACAAATTGCGGATCCCGAGAAACCCGTCATCGGGGAACAACACGGGCCGCACTTCGTAACTCAGCAAGAGCGATGAGCCCAGAAACAGCGCGCTGGCGAGCATTCCGAGCACAAGTCGATTGACGGACGGCTCCAGGCCCCGGTGCTGCAAATGCACATCGAACTTCCCCGACTGGATCTGCTGCAAGATGTCCAGCGTTCGGCCGGGCAACACTTCGAGCAGGTTTTCGAACTCCCAGTAGATCCGCCGCAGTTTCCGCATCTGCCGGGCGGGCGATAGGCGGCGCAAAATCATCTGCCGATGAAACGGCCGCATGATCTCCATCAGGCTGAAATCCGGATGCAGCATCCGGCCCGTGCCTTCCAATGTCACAAGCGTTTTGATGAGCAGGCTGACCTGGGCTGGAAGAAAGATGCGGTGCCGCCGGATGATCTCGATGATCTCGTTCAGCGCCGCTCCAACGTTGAAATGGCTCAACGATTGCGTGGCGTAGTTGCCCACAAAATCGGCGACGTCAACCGCCAACGCCGACTCATCCAGTTCCGCCGGCGTGGTGCCGACCCGTTTGATAATCGACGTCAGCATGAGCACGTCGCGATTGACAATCGACATGAGCATCGCTTCGATGTCCTCGCGCAGCCGCTCGTCGATCCGCCCCACCATGCCGAAGTCCAGCAGGCCGATGATGTTGCCCGGCAGCAGCAGGATGTTCCCGGGATGCGGGTCGGCATGGTAGAAGCCGTGAGTGAAAATCATGTCCACGTACAGCGAGGCGCCGCGACGCGCGATCTCCGCCAAATCGATCGCGGCGGCCCGCAGCCGCGCCGTGTCGGACAGCTTGATGCCGTCCATCCACTCCATCGTGATCACTCGCGACGTGCAGAATTCGGGGTACGTCCGCGGCACCCGGACCTCCGAGTTATCCGCCAATTGCGCCGCGAACTGCTGCAAGTTGCGTTCTTCAAGCGCGAAATCCAGCTCTCGACGCAGCGTCCGGGCCATCTCCGCCGCCATGGCCTTGGGCCGGTACGGCACGAGCTCCGGGACGTGCTCGGCCAACTGCGCAAGCCCCGCGATCACCTCCAGGTCTTCACGAATCACCCCTTCGATATTGGCATGCTGGATCTTCAAAACGACCTGGGAACCGTCGTGCAGCGTCGCCCGATGCACCTGGCCAATCGAGGCCGACGCCACGGGCACATCGTCGAAGCTGGCGAACAACTCCTCGACCGGTTGCCCCAACTCGGCGGCGATCAAATCGCGGACCGCCTTGGGCGGATCCGATGGCACCCCCGTCTGGAGCTTGCGTAGCTCGTCCGCCAAGTCAACGCCGACAACGTCCGGCCGAGTGCTGAGAAGCTGCCCCAACTTGATAAACGTCGGCCCGAGATCGGTCAGCGCCATCCGGATCCGCGTCTCGCGCGTATGACGCGCCAGGATCTCGCCGTCCCGATTCCGCAAGGCGTCCTTCGCGAAGTCGATGTTGAGCTGGCTGAGCCAGTCGGCGAGCCCATACCGGCTGAGGACGGAAATGATCTCCGACCACCGCTTCACATTGCGGATAATCTGCGGAATGCTCGTAATCTTCATGATTCTCCCGCTCGCCGGCCAAATCGTGCGAGTCCGATTCTAGTCCCGCGTCCGCTCGGCCGCGAGTTGGAGGCGGAAGGAGGAAGGCTGAGGGCTGAAGGCGGAAGGCTGAGGGCGGAAGGCTGAGGGCTGAGGGCTGAGGGCTGAGGGCGGAAGGCCGAGGGCTGAGGGCTGGAGGGGGAAAGGTAGCAGGCGGATGGCTGGCGGATGGCTGGCGGAAGGCTTGCGGTCGGTGGAGCGGTAGGTGGTGGATGTCCATGACTCCCGTGGCTCGCCGCCTGCCCAAGCCGGGAAACATTTGCTACGATCCGGCCGCAATGCGCTCTGTCGGCCGTCGGCCGGGCGCTGTTCGAGACT
>CAIXSC010000935.1 GCA_903921945.1 uncultured Planctomycetaceae bacterium | reverse complement strand
GTCGCCATTCTGGACGTCAACATGGAGCGGCTCCGCTACCTGGACGACATCATGCCGGCCAACGTGAACGTGCTCTTCAGCGATCGCCATACGATTCGCGAGCAGCTACAACGCGCCGACTTGGTGATCGGCTCGGTCCTGATTCCTGGCGCTCGCGCGCCGCGACTGGTTTCCCGGCAGGATCTCAAGCAGATGAAGCCCGGCAGCGTGATTGTCGACGTCGCGATCGATCAGGGCGGTTGCTGTGAAACCAGCCGGCCGACGTCGCATAGCCAGCCCACCTATGTCGAAGACGACGTCGTTCATTACTGCGTCACCAACATGCCGGGCGCTGTCGGCCGCACCAGCACCTTCGCGCTGTGCAACGTGACCCTGCCTTGGGTGGCGCAGCTTGCCAATCGCGGCATTGCCGCCGCCGCCCGCGACCTGCGGCCGATCGCTGACGCGATCAACATTCATGAGGGCCGGCTCACCAATGCGGCGGTGGCCGAATCGTTCGGCATGCCGCTTGATCCGCTGCGGGTCGGCTGAGGAGTGGACCACGGATCAGTTGATGGAACCACGGATAACACGGAAAACGCGGCTGGCCACGGATGGCGGAAATGAGGCCACCGTGATCACTCGACGTACACAAATGTGTTGGCGTTAAGGAGCAGCCGGGCGAGCGCGGCTGGGCCTTGGCGGGCGACGAATGGTTCGCTGACGGCTCGTTCGGACGCGTCCGGGTCCCGCCCGTACGCGCGTCGAAACATCGCCCGTACGATGGCCGCGTGGGACGAAATCTCTGGCGCGGCGTCGCGCAGGGCCGCTTCGGCGAGCCCGTCCGCCATTCGCAGGACGAACGAATTGTTCAGCAGCGCTAGGGCTTGAAGCGGCGTGGTCGTGACGCTGCGGCGCGGCGTGATGGTCGACGGGTCGGGGCAGTCGAAGGTGTCGAGCAGTCGGTTGTGGCCGCCGCGGGCCCAGGTGCGGTAAACACTGCGGCGCTGGAAGGCGGGACCGACCGGATCGAGCTGCTCGTAGAATTGGGTGCCGCCACGGAGAAATGGCCGGAAGTCGTGGTAGCCGGGACCGCCCTGTTGGCGATTCAGTTGATCGGCGACAGCCAGCATGGCGTCCCGAACCGCTTCGGCTTCCAGGCGCCGCAAATTCATACGCCACAAAAGGCGGTTGTCCGCGTCGACTTGCAACGCTTCGGGACGTGGCCGCGAAGATTGGCGATACGCGTCCGCAAGCACCAGCTCACGGTGCAAACGCTTCAGCGAGAACTGCTGACGCACAAGGCTATCGGCCAGCCATTCCAGTAGTTCGGGATGGGATGGCTGCCCGCCGTTGAAGCCTAAATCATTCGGAGTCGCGACCAACCCGGCGCCGAAATGATAGTGCCAGAGACGATTGGCGATGACCCGCGCGAACAGCGGGTTGTCAGCGGACGCGATCCAACTGGCGAGCTTCACGCGTCGATCGGCCTCGGCGGCGTCCGTGGACAAACCGAAGTCAGCGGCAGGGCCGGCGAGATTTCGAAGGCCACCGGCCGCGATCGGTTCGAGTGGTTGTGCGGGATTGCCCCGCGCCAAGCGACGCACGACTGGCGCGGTCTGCGGAGTGATCGCGAAGACGCGGCCAGTTTGGCTGCGGGAGACCGCGTCCCGGTCAGCGGCGATGGCGGCGCGGAGCCAATCGCGTCGGCCGCGCCCGGCTGGCCCCAACTGGTCGGCCAGTTCCGCTTCGCTTACGACTTGGGCGCCCGACGCGCGGGCGGCTGTCAACACTTCATCGGCCGCGAGCGCTCGATCGTAAACCGCGGCGCGGAGGATTGTGCCGGCAAGCATGCGATTGCCGCCGACGGGCGCATGCCGCAGGCCAAAAGCGAGTTGGGCCTTTTGCGATTCAAACGGCTGCACGCTGGTCTTGTACGGTGTTCCGTAGGGCAGGCCACCCACGTAGGCGGCGATGACGCCATCGTGGCTGTACGTCCAGGCGACGTGGATTGCTTCGTCGCGCGCCTTCGACTCGGCTGGACCTTGGAACGAACGAGTGCGGGCGAAGTTGTTGCTGCCGGCCATCCAACGCTCGGGCTCCTGTTCGCCGAACACGATCGCGTCGAACAGATTGCCGTCGAGGGTTTGCAGGCTGATGACGCCACCACCGCGTTGCTGGAGATTGTCGAGTCGGACGACGGCGGCGAGCGTTTTCGCTTTCAGGGGCCGCTCGATCGGTGCGGAGAGCGCGTGGGCCTGCTTGCCGTCCACCGCCAAGCCAGCGGCATCTTGCCGGGCGCCACCCTGCAGTTGAACGTGCGCGGCGCCAACAAGATCCCGTAGGCCCCGCTGGAAATCCCAAGCGGCGATCGGCGCTGGCGGCGGCGGTCCGCTGGGGGCAGGGGAGTTGCCCTTGCCGTTGCCCTTGCTGTCGCCGTTGGCATCGCTGGAAGGAGCGGCGGCGGCTCGCCGTCGCAACACCTCGCGTCGGGCGTTCTCTTCGAGCTCGCTCAATTGCCGACCGCGGTCCGCGATTCGTTCTTCCATCAAACGGTTATCGGTGGAGATCGGCAGGGGCCGCTCGCCGCGACGGACGCCGGCGAGCGCGGCGGCCACGCGGAAGTAATCGGCTTGCGGGATCGGATCGAACTTGTGGTCATGGCAGCGACCGCAATTCACGGTCAGGCCGAGGAACGTCTGCGTCAGCGTGCCGACCAAGTCTTCGAGCTCATCTTGCCGCATGATCTGCCGCATCGCGTCGCCGGCGGGCACGAGTCCATCGAAGGCGCCGCCGACGAGAAAACCGGTCGCCGCGATCGCCGCCGGATCGTTGGGGCGAAGCACATCGCCCGCGACCTGCAGACGGGCGAATTCGTCGTAAGCCAAGTCTTGGTTCATCGCGCCGATCACCCAATCGCGGTACGGCCAGGCTTGCGGTCGCAGGCGATCGTATTCAAATCCGTCGCTTTCGCCGAAACGAGCCACATCCAGCCAATGGCGGCCCCAACGCTCGCCGAACGCCGGCTGCGCGAGCAATCGGTCGACCAGTCGTGCGTAAGCGTCGGGTTCGCCGGCGCGGCTCGCGGCGGTGAAATCGTCGAGTGTCGCGGCGTCCGGCG
>CAIXSC010000934.1 GCA_903921945.1 uncultured Planctomycetaceae bacterium | reverse complement strand
GGTTCCGCTACTCTCTTTTGTTTTGTCCTGACTCGGCCGGCACTTCGACGAAACTCAGGGCGAGCCGGAAACCAAGGTCGCGCCATCGGAGCGTCGGGGCGTAGCCGTCGCGGAGAGCCGTTCGGCATAGCGCCGCTTCGACGACCCAACCGCCACCACGGACCACCCGGAGCGTTCCCCCTGTAGCACCCAACGGGTCCGTCGCTGGCAGTCGTCCGAACTCGCCAGTCCAGTCGTGAACCCATTCGTACGCATTGCCGTGCATGTCGAACAGACCGCGGTGGCTGGGGCGACGCTCTAACGGCGCGTGCATCCGCCCGCCACTGTTGTCTCGGAACCAGCCATATGCTTCCAGTAAACGTGCGTCGGATCCAAAGCCATACAACGTCCGGACACCACCGCGGCTTGCGATCTCCCATTCCGCTTCACTCGGCAAACGAAACCCGCGACGACTCGGATCGACCGGCCAGTTGCGCGGGGCCCAACTCGCTCCGGAGTCTGACTCCCGCTCGCCGCTAGTCGGTGAAGCCGGATCCGCGTAAGCTTGGTCGGTTTCCGACAACCCGTACTGGGTGCCCAGCCATCGGCTGAATTGAACCGCGTCGTACCAGTTCACTAACGACCCCGTCGGCCCGATGGACCCGTGAATCCAGAACTTATGTATGTCTTCGTAAATTGCGCGATTGAACACGAGAAGCTCCGCATGTGTCACCTCGCGATTCAAAATTGCGAACGGGCGACTCAAATGCACGCGATGACGGACTTCGTCGTTTGTCCGTTGCGGCTCGTCATCCGGAGAACCGATCCAATATTCGCCAGCGGGGAACACTACGAACGTGTAGTAAAATGTCGATGCTTGCGCGGGTACCGAAGTGGAACGATCGGTTAAAGTTTTTGTGGATTCTAGAGTTGGTGTCGGTTCCGGTTTTACCTTGATCTCGAGCGTGAACCACTCGCGGTCCGCCGACGGCGCCACCGGCGTCTCGTCGATCTGCCTCACAAACGCATGCTCGCCCCAGTGACGCAACAGCCAGTTCGCCGCGCCGTGGACCCCCGAGCTTGGGTCGGTCGCATACCAATCACGCACTTGCTTCAACACTGCGGACTGGCGTCCCTCGGGAACCTCGGCCAACGGGAACTCCGCGAGCGATAACAGCAACGCGTAACGTGCTTCTTTCGCGTAACGACCGGGGGGAGCAGAACTGACGATTTCTAAACAGTCCAGCAGCGCCTCCACCCCAACGCCGCGCGGGCGGCAACGGAAAATGAACTGGGTCAGCGATTCCGGATCATCCTTCATCAGGAACACCGGCAACGCCGCTTCGCGTTCACCCAGACACAGCAGTGTCGCCGCCGCGTTCGCTCGACGCTGGCCGAACGAGACACGCTCCACGGAGCCAAGGTCATCGGGCGGAAGTCGCGAGGCGATTGTCGCCAGTTGTTTACGGATGTCGTCGGTTCGGCCCGCTTCCACCAGCGGAAACAGCACCGCGTACTGTTCGGGAGTCGCCACGGTCAACAGGTCGGCGAGCTTGGCGGTCTCATTCGGCGCGTAGTCGGCGAACGCGTTCGCGGCCGCCAGCCGCTGGGCAGGGGTGGACTGGGCATCGCGAAACAAGCGTTCCAAGTCCGTGCGCAAGCGACCTTCTAGGGGACGGAGCGCCCGCCGCAGTTCTGGCTGGTAGTCGGGGTTCGCCGCGACCAGTTCGCGGGTAATGAACGCTAGATCGCTCGCCTCCCAAAACGATGGGTCGGACGCGGGTACGTACGCGGACAACGCCAAAGCCGCGCCGAAACGCCGCCGAGCCATGGCGCGCTCGTCGCGGAGCAGTGTCTTCAATTCGTTTTTAACGGCGCTGAAGCGTGCCGCCGGGAGCAACCGCAGACGCTCGCGGATCGGAATCGCGTACGTATATTTGCCCTTCAGCAGCACCTCGAGCAGTTCCGACGCGTGTGCGGGATCGCGAGCTACACGGGCGAAACTCGCATGCAGCAGCCTTTGCTGGTCGGCTGAAGAGGCGTCCGACGGCGATTGGTTGGTCGCATCAGCGGGCGGAAAGAAGGCGTTCAGGTGCGCGTCCGCGAACATCGGGCTGCGGTCGAGTTGCGTGGCGATGTCGAGGATCTGTTCGGGACTGGCAGTGACGAGTGTCGTGGCCAGTCCGCCGATCCGCTGCAACTCGCGCGCCGTGAATGCGGCCGTTCCGAGCACAGCCACGAGGAGTGTCGCCAGCGTGGTGCGCAAAACGTGGATGAATCTCGCCCGCTGCATCATCCGTTGTTGCGGTTCGGTCCAATCGCGCCGCTTCGTCAGTGTGGCGATCCGCAAGTATTCGCCGAGCGACGGGAGATGGCGGTTTTCCTCTTTCGCCGTCCAAGTTGCCGCTCGCTCTTCCAGCCGCAACAAGGCACGTCCGTGGCGGGTTTCCGTCTGCTTTCGCGACAACCATGTGCGGAGCGATGGCACGAGATAATCGTGGGTCAGTTGATAGCCGACCTTGCGGTTCGCGTCGTCGAACACCAACGCGACAAGACGCAGCTTGCCGTTAAGGATCTTGATCAACTCGTCGAAGTCCTGGGGTCGGCGAGTGTAATCGGCGGCCGCCATCAGTTCTTCATCGGTGCGGTTGTGTCCTTTGATTTCCGCGCCCAGCGGCGGCAGGAGGGACTTGAGGACGGATTGGGCCGCCTCCGCGTGGCGTTTGTGAACCGGCGATGCATCGCGGGCAGCGAATGATTCCTCGAGGAACGCCACCCCAACGCCGTCCGCGCCGCCGACTTTGGCGAGCGTCTCCAGCGTCCAGTCGCGGCTGCGCATCAATTCCGCGAAGACCGACAATCGGACACTCACCACCTTGTCCTTTTCCGCCAAGCTGGCCACTGCCGCGTTCATGAAAGCCGCTTGTTGTCCCGACAACGGCGCCGGACTCGCGGGAAGTTTGGCGTAAGCTTGGCCGAAAATGGTCAGCACCTTTCGAGCGTGCGACAAATCGAACAACGGCACGTGTTGCCAGTTCTCCCCCTCGTGCAAGTCGACATCCAAGGTCTTTAAGAAGTCTCGGATTGGCGTCCAGTAATCATCGCGGACCATCAAGATCGCCTGGAGACGCACGCCATCGCACTGCCCCAACGCGTCTCGGAGAACGGTTGCGGAATCCGCTCGATGAGCGTACAGCCACTGTTCAAAATGGTCGAGGACGATCAGCACTTTCGTTTCGCCGAGTTGGGATTCGGAGGAGGGCGATCCCGCGCCCATGGGCTGGCTCGCCAACCTTTCCATTGCTTCCACCAGACTCAAACTCTCCGGGATTGTGCGTCCGGTCTTGCGTAAGGCCGACCGCAACGCGGATAGCAGACGCGATTCGGTGTCGTCCTGAGTCGCCTCCAGATAAACAGCGATCACGGATGTCCGAAGACGCGGTAGGATCCCGGCCTTCATCAACGACGATTTGCCACAGCCGCTCGGGCCGGACAGTAGTCCCACCGGCATCTGCTGTGCCAGTTCGTCCGACTCGATCCGTTCTCTCCAAAAGTTGATCGAGGGCGGCAGAAGGTTGCGTTCCGGAATGCCGGGAAGCAGTTCCAGGAAGAAGTCGGCATCGCGACTGCCAAACGAATCCAGTCCTTTCGGGACGATTCGTGGACGATCTGGTATCGCGGCGGTGGAACCATGCGATGGGGGAGGACCGGACGACGGGGCGGCGCTTGAATCTAAGGACGCATCTGTCGGCGCCGTCGCGCGGACGGCGGTGGCCGATCCGTTGCCAACCGGCGATTCGACCTGCCGCTCCGGTCCCGCCGATCGCTTGAACGGCGGGCTGCCGGGACTTGTTTCGGCATTCGCGATCGGATCGGTGCGACGGCCGCTTTCCGATGGAGAAGGCTCGCCCGGTATCGCCGGGTCACTGGAGCCGGGTCCGCCTGTTCCGGTCGCATTGGAACCTTTGGGGACGCGTGCTGGTTGTTGAGCGGGCGCGTCGCGCCACGTGCGGAGATCGCGTTCCAGATCGCCCGCCGTGCCGTATCGGTCGGCCTTGAGCTTTTCGAGGCAACGGAGCGTGATGCGTTCGAGCTCTACCGGGATCTCGGGACGGATTTGGCGGGGCGGCTGAGGATCGGCCTCTTTGATAGCCGCAAAGATCTCGTGTTGCTGAGCGCCATCGAACGGCAGTTTGCCCGTCAGCAACTGGTACAAACTGACG
Source organism: uncultured Planctomycetaceae bacterium (assembly GCA_903921945.1). Classification (GTDB taxonomy): domain Bacteria; phylum Planctomycetota; class Planctomycetia; order Pirellulales; family Pirellulaceae; genus CAIXSC01. The sequence goes on along the minus strand of CAIXSC010000934.1, from coordinate 1,061 downwards.
CCGAGCGCCCAGGTATCGGTGCGCGCATCGATCTTTCGCGTTTCGCCCCGTACCTGCTCGGGCGCCATGTAGTGCATGGTTCCCGCCACGAGGCCTTCCTCGCGCGTCCGCTCGTTCACGTGCAACGCAAGCCCGAAATCCAGCACGTAGGGACGGTCTCTCTCATCCACAAGGATGTTGTCGGGCTTGAGATCGCGATGAAACAGGCTCTTCGCATGGGGAACGGCGAGCACCGCCGCGATGTCTGCGACCATGGTGGCAAGCCGATCATAGGCGTCGGTAGTTTCCTGCTGCCGTTTCCACCACCGCGATAGGCTCGAGCCCGCAATGTACTGCTGAACGACACATACCGTCGGCTGTTCGTGGACGATAAGGTCGAAGATCTGGTAGATGGTCGGAATGCCCCGTTCGTCAAGCCGAGCGACTTTACTCGCTTCTTCGCGGAACCTTGCGATTTGAGCCTCGCTCCAGGCGATGTCTGGCCGGGGCAGCTTCAACGCCACTCGACGGTTATCCAGCGATATTTCGCGGGCGAGCAACACGATGCCGAAGCCGCCGCGTCCCAGCTCCCGTTCGATTACGTATTTGCCGTCCAAGCACATTCCGGTGGGAAACGGTACAAGCTTGTCGAGATGCGACGACTTAAGTGGCTGGCCGGCTTGCGTTGCATCAGGAAGCGGCGGAGCGTCGCGCGCCGCCCCAAGCGGTGACTCAGGGGCCAAGGCAAGTGTCGGCGAGACAGGCGGCGACGGTGGCGGCAGCGGCGGGGATGATGACTCGGCATCGAGCGGCGACGGTGGCGGCGAAACAGTTGCAGGCGGTTGTGAAACGCTGGTTCGCAGTTTCGATTCGGAAAACTCGGCCGCCACCGCTCACCCCACGCTCAATGATGAAACACGCGACCAAATCGGAGCTTGGCGCGGGTCCGCCTTGGTGGCTTCAGATGGCTGAATTGTGGCACAGGCGGTTCCCGGCGGCAAGAAAGCGGGGTAGGAAGCTCTTTCCCACGCTCACAGGCGGGTATAGAGTTTCATAGGTAACAGCGAACAAGCTCGACGGTG
>CAIXSC010000933.1 GCA_903921945.1 uncultured Planctomycetaceae bacterium | reverse complement strand
GTGAGGGCTTTGAGCATATCGGCGGCTTGGGGCCAATTGCCAGCCTGCGCGAAACGGTACGCGCGAATCACATTCGACCAATAATCGCGCGGCGAGCGGAGCAGCAGTTCGTCCATCCGCGTCACCCGCTGTTCGCGCTGCCGGTATTCGTCGGCGCGTTTCGCCCAGGCTTCGGCGGCCGCTTGGTCGCCTTCGAGCGTCAACAGGCGATGCATCAGGTAGGCGGAGCTGCTGCGAGCGGTCACTTGGCCGTTGATGGTCAGCCATCTTTTTCCCGCCGCGAAATCGCGATCCTGCATGGCGGCTTTCGCGAGTGCTTCGCGGGCCGACAGATTGCTCGGCGAAAGCTCGACCGCCCGTTGCCATGCCGCCTTCGCCCCATCGCTGTCTCCAGCCAGCGACAACGCGTTGCCGAGCGCCGCGGCGGCATCGGTGGTCGGCAACAGGGCCAACGACCGTCGCAACAGCACTTGGCCCTCGGCGGGTTGACCCGCATTGAGCAACACGAGTCCGAATTGCAAGAAGACCTCGTGCGGCGCCAGTTGCAGACCCGTGGCGTCCGGGGACAGTGCCAGAGTCTTGCGATAGCACTCGATCGTCTTCAAATAGTCGCCGACATCGTTGTGGATGGTCGCTTGCAGCAGCCAACCGCGCGCCTCTTGTCCGGGCAGCCGCGTGAGTCGCGAAGCCGAGTCGGCGGCTTCGTCGAGCAGTCCCATGCGAATCCGGCACGTGGTCAGTTCATGCAAAACATCCGCGTCGGCAGGCTGCAGGTTCGCGGCCAAGGTGAGAAGCGGCAACGCCCGCGTCCACTGCTGTTGCAGCAGGTATGCTTTGGCCCAGGCATGGACTTCGTCAAACGAGGCCGCGTTGACACGCTCAAAGATCGCCAACGCTTCGACCGGGCGATTCAATTCCACAAGCGCTCGGGCCTTCCACATCTGCGCCCGGCTGTCGTCCGGTCGTCCCTCCAGATAGTAGTTGGACCAAGCCAACGCTCGCGCCGCCTTGCCGGCCTGGAATTCGCGGGCCGCGTGGAGCAAAGGCCGCTCCTGGTATTCAAGCACCGCCCAAGTGGCGGCCGCCGCGGCGACGAGTGCGGCCATGGCAAACAACCAGCGGCGACGGCGGGAACGCTGTCGACTTCCGATCGTCACCGCAGCCGATTCCGCAACCGTTGTCACCGTTCCCTCCCGTGATCGCCGCGACGCGTTTTCAACGATTCCGCCCGACACCCGACCCCCGCACCCACCACATAGCGCCGTCCCAGTGTCCGCTCGCGGCCCCATTTATGGTAGCGGCGGTGGCGATGGGGTACGAGTCTTCTCCACCGCCCAGGGCTGCAACGCGGCTCGACGCTGGCGAATCGCCGCGGACGCCGGATTCAACCGCCACGCCTGCTCGATCGCCTCGCCCGCCCGCTCGAACAACCCAAGCCGCTCGGACAACACCGAGTATCGCCAGAGCACGTCCGCCTGTTTCGGGTTTAAGGCGAGCAACCTTTCCGCGTAGCCCGCCGCGCGCGTCGTCTCCCCCATTTCCATCAGAATCGTGAGCAGCGATTGCAGCGCCGAGAGCCGCTCCGGGTCCACGCTTAACAATCGTTCCCAATCGCGAATCGCCTCGGCCCGCTGCCCTGTGAGCAACCGGCAGATCGCCCTCGCGTCCAATAAATCCGCATCGCCGTCGATCATCGCTTCGAACGGTTTCAACTGCTGCAGCACGCGACCAGCCAAGGTTGGCGATCGCTCCTGTTCCGCCTGCTGCGCCGCCAGGAGCGTGCGTGCCCGCTGAATCTCCCACACAGGCACTCCCGAGAAATCCGGCTGGGACACGGCCGCGAACAGCGAGTTGTCAGGCCCGCGAACCGCAGCAGCGCGGTCGCTGGCAGTGGAGCGGTCGCTAGCAGCGGCACGGTCGCCAGCAGCGGCACGATCGCCAGCCGAATGCGCGATGTCGGCATCCGAGCGAACGTCGTTGTCCGAGCGGACATCGTTTTTCTTGGAGCGGACGTTGGAATTCGATGGGACGTTGGAATTCGATGGGACGTCGGTGTTCGCATGGGCGAGGGCGTGGGCATCGGACGGACGACGAGCGATGCGATGATCGGTTTGCGTGGTGTGAGGCACGTCCGCGGCTGGCAAGCGAGGCATGTGGCAAGCGACGCAAGAGCCGGCGGCGGGCGGAGCTGATCGTTCTTGAGCCGGCGCTGCGCATGCGTCCGCCGTGTGGCAAGCGAGGCATTTGCTGTCGAAAAAAGCGACGCGTGAACGCTCGTCGGGAACACCGTGCGGGTCGTGGCATGACACGCAACGCAACTCGCCGCCGGAGCCTTGATAGCAACGGCTTGCGCGCGTCTGCCACACGTGACTGACCGCCTGAATCGCCTCGGTGGAGGCGCGTGACCGCGGTGGCGCTTCGCCATCACGCGGTGTCGAGGCGATGGCCGGATCGCCAGTTCCCTCCTCGGGGCGCCGGTCCGCGCCTAGCCCGTTCACCGGGATGTCTGCGTTTTGGAACGTGAGCCAAATATCCGCGAGCCGATCGCCGGGACGAAAGTCGTTGTGGCGCCGCCCGAACCGTAACACCTGGGCAGCGCCGCTCAGGTGGCACTGATTGCAGACATCGTCCGCGCGATCCGCTGGTAGCCGTGCCGGATTGCAGATGGAATCGTCGGCCGCTTGCGCCCGTGATTCGGCGGACGCGGCGGTATGCTTGGCGACATGGCGTTCGCCCGGTCCATGGCAGCGTTCGCACCCGATCGCCAACTCGGTCGCCACGCGGGGCGAATAGCGCATGACATCGCCGGTCGCCGTCGGCCGCTCGGTGGCGGTGGCGGTGGTGGTGGTAGCGGTAGCGGTGGTGGTAGCGGTGGTGGTAGCGGTGGTGGTGGAAGCGTGCTCGACACGTCCCGCGTGGCATTGCAAGCAGCGATCGGACACGGGCCGATCAAAACGCGGATGCGACTCGGGAGCGTACTCGGGAGACAGATCCCAGCGTTGCTCGGCGGCGTACCAGGAAATGGGTGACATGGTCAGCCATCCGTCACGGTTGAGAACGTAGCTGCGGCCGCGTCGCCCGGAACCGATGGCGAACGCGATCGGCTCGGACTGCGAGTACGCCGTACCCGCCGATTCGCGATGCCACAATCGGCCCGCTCGCATTTCCACGCCGTATTCGCGGGCCGCGTCGCGGCGAAAGACGACCGGCAAGTTGGCGAACTCCGGGTCGGCGAGGACGTCGGCTGGGGGAGAAGGCTCCGCCAATTTCTCTGTCGGGCGTTGATCCGCCCCGGCGGCCGCGGGATCAATGCCAACGCGGGTAAATGAATGGGCCATCGGATGCGATTGGTAGCGCGAAACAATCTCCTGATGGCACGGTTGGCAAGCTGTGCTTCCCACGTAGCCGCGATCACGCGGCGGCGGCCACTGGGGTTGCTCGGGGACGGAAACGGCATGGAATTCTCCAGCCAATTCAGTCTCGGAGGCGACACTACCAGCACGTCGGTCGTCGGAACCGCAACCGGTGGCGGCCAGCAACCCGAGCGCGTTCAGCAAGAACGGGAGCCACCTTCGCGCCCGCGGTGTCGCCGCCTCGACGGCTCCGGTTGCCGGGAAAGCAAGCCGTGTTTCGCGGGCTGACGCAGGGGACGTTTCGGAGACCATATTGCGGGTCGTCATGAACCGAAAGAACGGGATGGAATCACCCAGGCGATAAATCGCGCCATTCGGTAAATCGCGGCGTTCGGCCAGCATTCTTTTCGGCCGTGGACTCGCCGGATCGCTATAGTGACCCATCGTAGACGGACTCACGGCCGTCACCAACGCCTTCCCAGTCTTTTTGGGCCGCGACCACGGTCCGGGTCGAACGCATGACCGCCAAACCCACAACGCTCAAGGATCTGACAAACAGCGGCTGGACCACGAAGTCGGTCAAGCAGGAACTGCGGGACAACTTCCTTGCGGCGTTGGCCCGCGGCGAAGACCTGTTTCCCGGCATCGTTGGCTACCAAGAGACGGTGATCCCCGAGATCAACATCGCGTTGATCGCCGGTCATGACATGCTGTTTCTCGGCGAAAAAGGGCAAGCGAAAAGTCGTTTGATGCGAACGATCGCTCGCTTCCTCGATCCGGAAGTGCCCTATCTCGCGATCCCCGGCGCTCCGGTTCACGACGATCCGCTGCGTCCGATTAGCCTCGCGGGCCGTCGGTTCGTGGCCGAGCATTCACCGGAAGACGTGCCGATCGGCTGGTGGCGTCGGGAGGATCGCTATGCGGAACGGCTGGCGCCGGGAACGAAATTCGCCGATATCATCGGTGAAATCGATCCCGCCAAACTGGTCGGCGGCGTCAGCATGTCGGCCGAGGAGGCGTTGCACTTCGGTTTGATTCCGCGAATGCATCGCGGCATCTTCGCCTTGAACGAGATTCCCGAACTCGACGAACTCGTCCAGGTCGGTCTGTTCAACATTTTGGAAGAGCGGGACGTCCAGATTCGCGGTTATCCGATCCGCTTCGACCTCGACCTGATGTTGCTGTTTTCCGCGAACCCCTCGACATTCAATCGCAGCGGCAAGGTGATTCCGCAACTCAAGGACCGTATCGGGGCCGTGATCCACACGCACTATCCGCGGGATCGCGACCTCGGGATCCAGATTTTCCAGCAGGAAGCCGGGCTCGATCTGGGAGGCCCGTATCCGGTTGTCGTCCCGCATTTCATGAACCAGATCATCGAACAGATCACCGTCCAAGCTCGCCGGTCGAAATACGTGGATCACCAGTCGGGCGTGAGTGCCCGTTTCAGCATCGCCAACTATCGAACGATGGTGGCCAGTGCGCGGCAGCGAGCCGTGGTGCTGGGTGAAAGACCGGCCGTCCCCCGCATCAGCGACCTCGGCCACCTCTACGCGTCCTCGCTCGGCAAGCTCGAACTGGACATGATGGGTAGCCACCAGATGTCGGAGCGGCAGGTGTTGGACGCGGTCATCGCCGAGGCGGTCAAGACGGTCTTCGAAGAGCACGTCGATCGCCACGGACTGGAGGAAATTGCCCAGATCTTCGGCAAAGGGGTGAAAATCGAAGTCGGCGATATGCTGCCTTCGGCCGCGTACGCGGAACGGATCCAGCGAGTTCCGCCGGTTTGGGAAAAGGCTTTCGAGGTCAACGCGGCCCGCGACCCGGCGGTCCGCGCGTCGTGCGTCGAGTTCGTGCTGGCGGGCCTATACGCGATGGACAAAATCTCACGCGGGCAGGATCACGGGCGAATCACGTACACCGTCGGCTGATTTGGCCGTGGATGGGCGGAATCGAAGAACCGTCGCTTGGGCCACGGCGCCGCGAAGCAGCGAGTTGAGGCGGCTCCCGGACACGGCATGGCAGGGGTTCGCGAGGAACTGGCGATCTGGGAGCATGTTCGATGTCGGACGATAAACAGCCTCGACCGCCTGTGGGCGGTGTGATTCACACGTACCAAAAGTACGATCCGCAAACCTTCCCCAGCCCGACGCAGCCGCCTCCGGATATGGTGTCGCCGGCATTCGAGCACATGCTTCGCTACGGCGGCTATCGTCCGTTGACGGAGGAGGAATTAGCGCGAGCCATCCGGCTCGATCCCAGCCAGATTGCCGGTCTTGGACCGAGCATCGACGCGCTCTTGGCAATGCTGCTCGAACGCAAACGCAAGATTCTCGAAAAATTCGAAACGCAAACCGCCCGACGAGCGGCTCAGCGGGCCTTCGAGGACGCGGCGAAACGAGTTCCGATTCCCGGCGAACTGCGGCAGGCGTTCAAGCGGGCGGTCGACAGCGAGCAGATCCACGATCTCGAGAACATCTGGTATTCCATCGGAGACGACCAGTCTCCGGCAGCTCGGCGTATCGTTTCCACGATGGAAGCGCTCGGCGAGAAGTACCAGGTGGACGAGTTGGCGGCCAAGTACACGTTCACGGGCCGACAAGCGCTCGGCGTGGACGAGGCCCTGGAGGTCAAAGCCGAACTGGAGAAGATCGACAAGCTGCTGAAACAGCTTGAGGAGGCCCGTAAGACGGCGCAGATCGCGATCATTGATATGGATGCGCTCTCCGAATTCACCGAACCCGGCGACATGGCGAAGCTGGAAGAGGTGCAGCGAATGGTCGAAAACCATGTCCGCGAAGCGGCTGAACGCCAGGGTTTGCAGCGTGACGGCCAGGGCGGTTTCCAGTTGACTCCACAGGCGTATCGGGTATTCCAGGGACGCCTGCTCGAACGCATCTTCAGTGATTTGCAGCCGTCGAAAACGGGCCGGCATCAAGGGCCGACGGTCGGCGAGGGAGCGGTCGAGACGCAGCGGACACGGCCTTACGACTTTGGCGATTCGATCGCCCACATGGATATCCCGCAGACGTTTGTCAACGCGTTACTGCGAAGCGGGGGCGAGACGCCCTTGCGATTGCGATCCGAGGACATCGTAGTTCATCGCACGCGCAACACGCCGAAATGCGCGACGGTTGTCATTATGGATATGAGCGGCTCGATGCGTTACGACGGCCAGTATATCCATGTGAAGCGGATGGGCTTAGCGCTGGATGGCTTTATCCGCCGCGAGTACCCTGGCGATTTCGTCCGTTTCTTCGAGATGTATTCGTTTGCCAAGCCATGCCTGCCGGGTCAGATCGTCGAACTGATGCCGAAGCCGGTGACATTGTTCGACCCGGTGGTGCGGCTGAAAGTCGACATGAGTCGCGACGATGTGAGTGAAACTCGCATTCCGCCGCACTTCACCAACTTGCAACATGGGTTGCAACTTGCTCGTCAATCGTTGGCCACTCAGGATACGCCGAATCGCCAAGTGATCATCATCACGGACGGCCTTCCCACCGCCCACTTCGAAGGTTCGTGGCTGTATCTGTTGTACCCGCCCGACCCGCGGACCGAACGCGAAACGATGCGGGAAGCTCAGCGATGCCAGAAGGACGGCATTACCATCAACCTGTTTCTCGTGCCAAGCTGGTCGCAGTCGGAAGAGGATATTCGATTCGCCTACCGGTTGGCCGAGTCGACACGAGGCCGCGTCTTCTTCACCGCCGGCCGCGACCTCGACCGCTTTGTGTTATGGGACTATTTGCGCCGCAAACGCGAAATCCTCGGTTGATAGTCAGAGAAGCCGGCAGTCGCGCCGGCCACCCTACAAGCCAAGCCCGAGTCCGACAACGACGCCTGGATCGCCCGCCGTCCGCTCGGCGAACAGACGCTGGGGGGGCGCCCCCAGGCGAGCATAACTGGCCGTCTTTGGGGCCTGCGGATCTTGGGATCGAACTTCTTTCCCGTTGTCGTTGTCCTGCCCCTCAAGGACGCTGGATTCCCCACGACACTCGCGATCAGGTATTCGACTCGGTCCAACGTTGAACGGAGCGGGCCGACTTGCCGGTCAAAATGAACACGCGAGCCACCCGCTGGAAGGTTACCGCAGCCTCGCCTTGATGATGCTCGACGACGTCGTGGGTGCGAGTCCGTCCTGCGTGTACTGCGTGATCAAGTAAGCAAGCGGGCCGACTGAACCGAAACTAGCGGCAATCATCGACTGCATTCGGCTTTCGACTACCTCGCTGCAGCCGATAAGCTGAATGGGTTGGGTCCATAAATCCTCGAACAGCGTGATCAAAAAAAGGAGGAAGCTCGAACGCGACGACAACAAAGCAGGGCCGCCGCGAAAGCCGTTGCCTGTCAACCGCGACCGGCCTAGAAATGCCCATGGCCTGAGCGGAGGACAGGGCAACGCTGAGGAGCGGCTCGATCGCCGATTTCGGGGCCAAGATCGACGGCTCGACACTCCGCCGCAATCAGGACGAACACGCTCATAGGTTCGGGATTGGCACCAACGCAAGCGGAAAAACCTTCGCGGGACGATGCGGCGATCATCATGGCAGGATGCCATCGCCCTTTTGATAACTCACAGCCCGTCAAATCCCAATGACCGGTGAACCAGGACAGTGGACGCAAGGAGCATCTCTAGTCTTTGAAGCGGCCGCGATAGGCCCAGAGTCCCAATGCGGGGTTGCCGATGAAGTAGAAACGTTCGCCGTTTTCCAGCGTGTTCCAGCCGTCTTTGCGATGTTCGGGTTGATAGCGGGCGAGCATCGGTTCAAGCGGCGAGTACTGGTAGCCGACGCTTTCGATCTCGGCTTGGGTCAGATGTCCCGGACAGTAAGTGATGGAAAAACGATTTTCAGACGAGCCATGGATCAGATGGGCGGCGGCCGACAGATTGCCTTGCAGGTCGGCGTTCTCGCGCATGAATCGCATGATCTCGGGCGAGGTGCGGTAGCCGTATTTGCGAATCAGTTGATCGATTTGCGGGTCTTCGCCGAACGTTTTCACGCCGGGTGCGAGCACTGTGAGTTGACCGCCGTCGGCGATCGCCATCCGTGTGCGATAGATCGACTTGTTGCCGAGCCAAGTGCTGTGGAACTCTTCGGGGTCGAGATAGACAACAACTCGATCGAGCGGTTCGTCGAGCAGGGTGAAATTGACTTGTAGCGACAGGCGACTGGCTTGTTCGAAGCAATCGACATCATCGCCGATGAACAGGCCGCGCGTCACCAATTCGCCCGCCGCGTTCGCGCCGACGACCGTCAGCACATAGAGCAGCGGTAGATGACGGCAAAAACGGGTCTGGGCTTCGTTGAGGATCCGGCGGAGCGGTGTGTCAGCCCGGCCCATCATCCGTTCCATTCCGTAGGCGGCTCCGATGAAATGGCTCTCGTTGATGCCGGCCGCTCCTCCTGTTCCAACGAAAATATTCTTGTTGTAGTTCGCCATGCCGATAACTTCGTGCGGCACGACTTGGCCGAGCGATAGGATCAAGTCGTGGCCACCTTGCCATACGAGTTTGTTGAGTTGGGCTGGCCAGGGCCGGTCCCACAATCCATCCGTGGCCGCCGCAACGAACTCGCGCGGCACCTCGCCGATCGTGACGACGTCCTCGCGCCAGCGATGCGGGCGCACCAACGATTTGGGAACGCCGGGAAACATCTTGTCGAGTTGCCAGTCGGGCATCGGCACATGGGTGCCCAAGGCCGGCATGATGTCCACCAAACGCTCGCCATAGTACTCGTAGGTCAAGCAGGTGAGCAGTCCGCCGCGACTGTTGTAGCGGGTGAAGTCTGGCGGCAACGCGAGCACTCGCCGGCGGTCGCCCAAGTGATCAAAGCAGGCGAACAACGCGGCGCGGACGTCGGCGGCGGAGAGTTCGGTGGTGGGCGAACCGCTAGCAAAGTACGTCGTCATGAGGTGTCTGGCGGAAGGCGTCAGGCTGTGATGGGAAATCCCGGACACGCGGAGTCGATACGTCCGCCACGATAGCTGGTGGGGCTCGACCTTAGAAGTCGCTTAACCACTGCCAAAAAAATGTCGCGCCCGGTTCGAATGTGCCCGGCTGCAAACGGTACTCAAGATGGCGGTCAAAGGCGACACCGATGCTCATACCGCCCTTGCGACCATTGGCCTGCGAAAAGATCGTGCCGAATTGGATGCGGTAATCGCGATAGGTGGCGATATCATCCTCACCCGTTTGCCGTTCAATCGCCCAACTCCCGCCGCCAATGTCACCGGATAGATAGAACCAATTGCCGTGTTTCGTGCGCATGGCGACACGCGGCTTCGGGAAAGCGAAATCGAACCGCCAGTGCGGGTCAGGCTGCCAAGTGACACCGGCTACGGGGAGGCAAAACAGGTCGTCGCGATCAAGGATGTCAACACCCGCGAAGAGATCGATCTCCGGGATCGGACGGCAGTAAAGAACGGCCGTCGCGGGCCACCGCAGTCCACGCCGGGCGCTCCCCTCGAAGTCGGTGTAGTAGCCGATGGTCGCGGTGATGTCGTAGCGCCAAACCTCATTCACGGCGAGCGAGTATTGGAATCGAAGCAGGAGATCGTAGAGCCGAGCTGGCAAGTCGGTGCTCCGCGGTCCCGAGACCCAGTGAATCGCGAAGTCGGGCTTCACGGAAAAATAGGGATCGCCATTGGTTGCGCTGTTGATGCTGTCCATATCCAGGCTGAAGATTCCCAGCCCATTTCCGTTGCCAAACAGCCAGCGACTCCCCTGGTCATGCCCCGCGCCTTCGTAGCTATAAAACGGGAATTCGAACTGGGTCGGATCGAGTTCCTCGGCGGCGGGTTCCGCGTTGTTGTGCAGCATCCGCCGCCCTGGCAAACCTTGAACGATCGACTCGTTGGCGCTATCCGGCTCGCGGAGCGGCTCGCCGAAAATCGCGGTCGCAGGCGCCAGCACGGGGCCGACTTGCGGTACGGGTTCCGACGAGGGAATCAGACTGTTTTGGACCACCGAAGGATCGGTCCACACGGGAATCGGCGCATAGCCACCGATGGCGGCTGGCTCGGCGCCGGGCCCAACTTGGATCGATGGAAAGTTGGTGGGAGGTTGGCCCTGAGCGGTCCCGGCGAACGGCGCGGCTTGCGCAAACAGAGCCGCGGTGGCGATGGCGGTTACGCCCAAAAAACCTTGGAAGCGTCGCTTGAGGCGAGTGGCCACGAGTTTGCTCGGGAGTGTCGCGTTGAACCAATACCGCCGTAGCCGCCTGCGCATAGAGTCCCCGCTCTGGTAACTCGAATTCGCGCGGAACTCTCGCAGTTCGGCCGACCGACGTCAAGGGAAATTTGGCCGATGGAAAACGGCGAAGTGGCGGAGCGCCTGGGAGAGGCAACGCATGGGAGGCAAAGGCGACCCACAAAAACTCCATATCACCGCCGCTCATGCGACAGATTCCACGCGGTGGCGCGCCGTCACGCGCCGTCACGCGTTGTCACGCGAAGACAGACAACATGACGCGACGTCACGCGCAGCCATCGCCGCCTTTACGGGTCGAGACGTTCGACTCGGCTTACGATCTGGCCCTGGGACAAGCGGGTTCGGAGGAGTGTGCCGGGCGCCACTTCGTCGGCGCGGGTCAACGCTTCAGGGCTGCCATCGCGGGTGGTCATGCTGTAGCCGCGAGTGAGGATGG
>CAIXSC010000932.1 GCA_903921945.1 uncultured Planctomycetaceae bacterium | reverse complement strand
CCACTGAACTGGCCGCGAATGAAGCCCGCATCGACGGCGCCGATAACCGGCTCGCCGACCTTTACTCCGATATCGACAGCCAAACTCGGCTGGCGCCCGACGCCGCGCCCGCGTTCAGCAACCGAACATTTCGGTTCTTGGCCGAGCCGCGCTACCCGTCGGGTGTGGACGGCAGCCTGCCTGGCGCATTTTCCAGCTTGTTAACGGCTGGCATCAACCGAGCGACGGCGGAGAACCTGTCGCCCGCCCTCGCGCCCGCCGCGAGCGACTTTCAAACGGTGTTCGGCTACGACGCCTTCCACCCAGGACGCAACTTCCGCAATCCCAACCAACTGGCCAATCAAAACGGCATCGTCTTCTTCCCGGGAAGCACGCCGCTTTACGTTGGCGCCAACTTGCAAGGCGGGTTCGGGGTGAGCGGCGACGGTGTGGACCAAGATGACGTGGTGACGTTCAGCGGCCAGCAAGGATTCGCACCCGCCGCGTCGCAAAAGGCGGACACCGTCTTCTACCGAGGCGTGCGTTTACCATTCCAGAAGTTCAATCGAAATCCATCCGCCTGACCCACGGCGGTGACCGGCTGCCAGGGAAACTGGCCAGCGCTTTGTTCGACAATGTCCGTCAAGCGACTCAGGGAGGGGACGCATGGCACACTTCATACGCCACCGGCGATCGGCGCCGCTCGCGCGACGCGCAAACCGCGCGACACGCGTTTCATGGAACTTGGTGCTCACACGGGTCGGCTCGCTCGCCGCGCTCGTGGCTTGCCTACTGCCAAGCCTAGCCATCGCGGAAGAAATCGCCGCGGACGCGACGACTCCAAGGCTCGCCGCGCGACCGCAAACGCTCACAGCCACGACATTCAAATTGGTACACGACGGACCGCCTGCGGTGCCGACCGGCCGCTCGCCTTACGCGAACTGGGATGACCAAGGCATGCGGCCACCCGTCGATCTCCGGGCCGCTCGCGAGGACGTCACCGATCTGCAACGGCGACAGATCAACGCGGCCTACGGACATCAAAGCTACCGAGCCTGGGAACATTGCGTCGCGGGCCATCCCAAGTACCTGCGCGACCACGCCTTCCCTTCGGACACCGGCCGCTACTTCGGCTACCAGGTCGGTGGCGGCTCGGCCTTCCGGGGCACCGGCCGCGATCTCGACGAAGGCACTTTCGGCTGGGACTACGTCAATCCCCTGTTCCCAGCCCGAGTGGCACTCGATTGGTCCCATCGTCGCGTCCAGGGTGGCACCGGCGCCTACGCGACCGACCACAAGAAACGCGGCGAGTGACCTCCTAGAACCCGCACCGAAAAAAATCTCTTCGCTGCCCGAACCGGGTTCTAATTGCAATCGTATTGCATACAATGGCGGCGTCTAGAAGGATGGCGGAGTGTGGCCGGTGCGGCCCGCGCCGCCACTCCAGGTCGTTGAATCGGTCGGCGTCGAGCTAGCTTGACTTCGATTGTCCCTGGGCATCGCCCCTCCGTTCTTTTCCCATTCTCCGTCAAGGAATCATCCCGATGCGACGAAACTGGATGCCGTCGTGCCTGCCGCGACTGGCCCTGCTGCTCGCCTACCCGCTGTTCTGCGCGGTTGGCTGCGGACCGTCCTCGACCCCCGCGCCGAATGCCACGGCGACGAAGTCGGACCACGATCACGAACATGGCCATGATCATGACCATGATCACGATCACGGAACGAAGGAGAAAGCTGCGGGCGGTGGCGAAGGCGCAGCGAAGCCCGCCGCGATCAAAGCCGAAAACTACGCCGACGCGATTCGTCAATTGACGGCGATGCATGGCACGATGAAAACAGCCTTCGGCAAGAAGGACATCGACGCCGCTCACGGGCCGCTTCACGACGTCGGTGGCTTGCTGGAACTCATCCCGGTCCTGGCGTCGAAAGAAACGAAAGACGAAGCCACCTTGGCCGCGATCCGCAAGTCGGTCGACGAACTGTTCGATTACTACGGGAAGGTGGACGAAAAGCTGCACGGCGAAACTGGCGCGACCTACGAGGAAGTTTCGAGCAAAATCGATGCGGCATTCGAGAAGCTGAAAGCGGTGACCATCGCGAGTGACGCTCCCGCGTCGAGCACTGAACCCGCTCCTCCCGCCGCTCCGTGATTGGAGAATACTCCGATGATTCGCATGCTCCGCCGCCTTGCTCGCCGTCAGTCGCCGCGTTCCGACAACTCGGTTCGCCATAATTCTGGTTGTGAGTGGAATTGCCCGCCAGTGGCGCGCGGCCCTGGTCGGAACTCGAGAATCGCCGCGATGGCGGCAGCCTGCGTGGGTGGCGTTCTTGCGGCTGGTGTCATCGGCTGTTCCACGAACACGGGAGTCGGCACCAGCGAGTCGGTTTCGGCGCTGCCCGCGATTCCCGCCCAGGAACTCGCGCGGCTCCGCGACAAGTATTTCCTGCCAGCGGCGCCGGCGGAGGTGCAGCCGATTACCGATGCCAAGCGGGTTTTGGAAGAAAAACCCGAGGTGGTCTTAAAGGGGCGGATCAGCGCGGGCAAACATGACCCATGGGAGCCTGGAAAGGCGACGTTCGTGATCACCGAGGCCGCCATTGAATTGTCGGCGCACGACAACGATCCCAAGCATGACTCCGACAATTGCCCGTTTTGCAAAAGACGCAAATCGGCGGCCGAAGCGACCGCCATCGTTCAATTCGTCGATGACCAAGGCGAAGTGCTGGCGGTAGATGCCCAACAATTACTGGATGCGCGAAAGGATCAAGTGGTGTTCGTCCGCGGCCCGGGCCAAGTCAATGGACTCGGCACCCTGGTCGTCAACGTGCAGGGGATTTACGTCCAGCGATAGCCGCGAGCAAGCCCCAACAACACGAGTGTCTCAATTCAGGAAGGCTCCGCCTTCGCTCCCCCTTCGTTCCCCCTTCGTTCCCCCTTCGCTCCGCCTTGGCTACGCGACCGTGGGCTAAACCCAATACCGTTCAATTAGCGACAAGCCTATTCGGTTCAAACCAGTTTGAGCCACCACGAAGGACACGAAGGTCACGAAGAAAGAATCCGACAATTTCTCTAATCGCGTGACCGGGTGTGCGATCGAGGTTCATCGGCACCTTGGGCCGGGACAAATAACTGGCCTCAAACGCTTCGTTATCCTTGCTCTTCGTGCTCTTCGTGTGCTTCGTGGTACACCGATAGCTGAGCCCGCTAGTCTGCCATGAGAACATGCCACGCGTAGAAACGCTGACGATCGGTCTCTGAACGCCACGCGAAACCGGTGACGCAACATCAAAAGCCGCAT
>CAIXSC010000931.1 GCA_903921945.1 uncultured Planctomycetaceae bacterium | reverse complement strand
GACGGCGTACATCGCGCCGGGCGGAGCGTACGCGTTCGACGCGAGCGCGGCGGCGGGCCTCGTTGGCGTGGATGGCGTGACGCTGTCGGGCACGGTGAACGTTCAGAAGAACACAACCGGCGCCGCCGTCAACCGCTCGATCACCGTCAACGGCGAGACGCGGACGCTTGATCTGCCTGCCGACGCGAACAAAATCGCGGCGACGCTGGTTGCTGAAATCGACAACTATGTCGAGATTCGCGGTGCGTTTGAGATGGAACAAACGGAATACATGGCAACCCTGGCGGATGACTCGACGGTTGGGGTCAACCTCATGAAGCTCAGCGGCACTGGGCTGTCTGGTTTTGTTGGGGTCAATGGTCCCGCCAGCAATCCGGAGGCGATGGGGTTATCGCTCACCAACCTCGATTTCGGGCTCGTCGTCGCATCGCCGAGCGAAAACCCGACCGGCGCGGATCTGCGGCGATGGACGGCTGTTCGCGCGAAAGCCGCCAATGTCAGCATCTTGGGTGGCGACGCGATCGAGGGATCGTTGACCGCTCTCACCCTGGATCTCAATCGTGCCGGTGGCACACTGAACGGCAGTCCGCAGACGACCGTCATCGATTTCTCGGGGGAGGCGATCGCGTTTGGCACGCCGGCCAATGCGAACACCACGATTAGCTACGGTGACGAGCGGTTCGGTGTATCCGCGACCGCGACGAACATCGCTGTGGGAGGCTTTGTCGAGCTGAGCGGTTCGCTGGAGATCACAAGTTCCGACAAGACGTTGAAACTCTCCGACGGTTCGGACATATCCGCCAAAGTGCTCACGATTGGCGGATCGAACATCAACGGCTTCGCGGGCTTGAATGCGGGAACCGCGAACAAGTCGGGTTTGACGCTGACGGGCGTCAATTTCGCCTTGGCGATGGTGACGGACGCCATGGACAACGCGCGTCAGTGGACCAGTTTAGGCGCCACGGCGACTTCGGCGGTCTTCGAGGGCGTTGCGGGTTTCAATGTCACGGGTAGCGCCCTGGCGATCGAAGTCAATCGGGCGGACGAAGATGGCGTCGTCGTGGATTTCAAATCGACTCCACTTGATGTCGGAATTGGCGGCGCGAACACGCTTAAGCTCGATTTGGATGGCGGGCTCGGGGCAACGGCGATGGCGAAAGGCACCTTGAGCCTTGACGCGATGGGACTGTTCCGCATCGATGCCGTCGAAGCCACAGTGCGGAAGTCGCTCGGGACCGTCGCGCTAGCGAATGGAACCATTCGCGACGTGGAACTGCTGTCCGTAGGGTTCCTGGGCGCCGACGCTTTCGCGGGCGTCAGTGGCGTCGGCGACAATGGGTCCGTGGTCGATCATGGCCTGAAGATCGAAGACGCCGATATCGCCTTGGCGATCGCCACCGACGTCAGCGCTGCCACGCGGAAATGGCGTGCCTTGACCGCGCGTTCCTCGAACGTGTCGGCGGTGGGATTGAATGACGTGACATTGTCGGCGTCGGATCTCAAGGTCGAGATCAACCGAGCGGACAGCACTGGAATGGTCGTCGATTGGGCGAGACTGCCGTTGCGCGTGTCCGACGGACCGACGCCCTTGACGATGAATCTCGACGGGCAACTCGGCGAATTGTCGCGAGTGCGTGGGCAGTTGAACCTGAATGTGGGCGGGTTCTTCAGTGTTTCGGGCGAGTTCGCGGTGGAGACAACCACTCAAACGGTGACCCTCGCCGACGACGCGAGAACTTCCGTCGAGGTGGACGTGCTGACGATTGGAGCGCGGCGAGTCGATGCGTTCGCGGGTGTCAACGGCGACACGGGAACCGAAGCGGATCGAGTGGGACTGAAAATGTCCGGCGTGGAATTCGCTTTGGCGATGGCCAGCACGAAGACCGCGCCGGCCCGCGAATGGACGGCGCTGTCCGCCAGCGCGACGCAAGTCGAGTTCCAAGGGTTGAGTGACTCGTTTGCCAAGGTGTCGGCCGAAAACCTGCGCGTGGCTATCAATCGCCCCGACAGCACGGGCGCGGGTGGCGCGGTGATCGACTTCGCGTCGTCGCCGTTGGTGGTGTCAACCGGAGTTGCCGCGACTCGCACCATCGATTTCGCGGGAACCGACGGCGCGATGCTCAAGGCCTCCGGCGATTTGTCGCTGGATATCGGTGGATTCTTCCAGGTGGCGGGTTCGTTGACGGTGAGCACAACCACCGCCACCGTGAAGCCGTATGGTCGCGAGGCGATTGAGGCCGACTTAATCACGGTTGGCGGCAGCGGCCTCTCGGCATTCGCGGGCGTCGGGGCGGGAACCGATAACGCGATCGGAGTGAATCTCGACAATGTCGCTTTCGCGCTGGCTATCGCGACGTCGAAAACCATGCCGTCCGATCGCTGGACCGTGCTGTCGGCGGAAGCGGGCCAAGCCGCGTTCGAAGGCGTGGACAGCGTGACGCTTTCCGGCAAATCGCTGAAGGTGAATATCAACCTTCAAAACGCGAATTCGACCGATGATACGACCGATGTCTTGGACTTCTCCAGTGCGACGTATCGGTTGGCGGTGCCCACAGGGAATGGCTCCACGCGGCTCCTCGCGTTCGACGGCGCGCAGGGCGAACTGATCGAAGCGTCGGGTAGCCTCGATTTGGAGATTGACGAGTTTCTCTCCCTCAGCGGCGATTTGTACCTGCGTCGCTCGAACAGCACGCTTTCCGTAGTTACCCCGATCGGTTCGACGGGTGGCTATACGGCGGGCACGCCGGTCGAAGTCGCGATGTTGACCGTCGGCGGCAGCCAACTGGAAGCCTTCGCCGGCGTCGCAGGTGGCACGGCACAGGCGAGAGGTTTCTCGATCAGCGGTCTCGATTTCGGGCTCGTGTTGGCCACCGACAGAGCCAACTCCTCGCGTAGCTGGTTGGCGTTGGAAGCCACGGCGGACTCGGCCGCGTTCATCGGCATGAAGGGCGTCGCCGTGGAAACCTCGGCGCTGGCGCTCAAAGTCAATCAACCGGCCAGCGACCAGTCGTTGCTCGATTTTGGAACGCAATCGTTGAGCGTTCCGACGGGCACGGGTGTCAACGCGTCGCCGATCACTCTGGATATGGCCGGCGCCGAGGGCGAACTGCTGGAGGCGTCCGGTTCCCTGTCGGTTTCCCTCTTCGGTTACTTCCACAGTTCGGGCAATTACGCGCTGAGAAAATCGACGGAGTCTGTTGTCCTGAGCAACGGCGTCTCGCAAAACGTCGATTTGATGCTGCTTGCGGCGGAGAACGCCACGGCTTTTGTCGGCGTGAATGGTGGAACCGCCAATCAAGTCGGCATGTCGCTG
>CAIXSC010000930.1 GCA_903921945.1 uncultured Planctomycetaceae bacterium | reverse complement strand
TTCGTCGCGCCCAAAGGCTGGTCGAACGCCGCCACTTCCGCGACCGCATGATCCTGCTGCACTACGAACGACAACGCAAGAAAATGCAAATCGAAATGGGCCAAGACCCATACCTCGATTCGGCCGACAACTAGCCGGCACGCAAGACGCCGGCATGCAAGAAGCCGGCACGCAAGAAGCCGGCATGCAAGCAGCCGGCACGCAAGAAGCCGGCATGCAAGAAGCCGGAAATGCGGCAAGCCGGCCAGCGACTCCGTGGGCGAATGCCCGGCTGATCGATGCTGCTGTTTCCTTCCGCGCGGGCTTCGCTCCGCGCAGGTTTTGCTCGGAGCCGGTTTCGTTCCGAGCGGCCACAGTCGGATGCGTCCTGCGGTGGACAGGACAAGCTCCGCGACTTAGCGAAAATAGCGAATGTATCGAATATGCGGGACTTATGATGGCGGCGATCTGTTTGGCGGTCGCGCGAGCCGTTCCACGCCGATGGCAACGGGAATAGAGTGGGACGGCACGTGGGAAATATTCCCGTTCCACTTCGTCCACCAGCGCCAATGGTTTGTCCAATCCCGACCTGCGGCGTACACTGAGCTACGTCGTCCGGCTTCTTGTCGTCAGTCCCCGTTCGCACTTCCCGTCGATCGGCGCTTGGCGATCGCTCCGGCGGTCACTCGGCTTCTGACCATCGCATCGCAGAGAAGGAAAACGGTCCTATGTCATCGGCCGAACAATCCTCGGTAAGCCAGCAGCACCTGGAAGATACGAAACAGCAGATCCGGGCGCTGGTCAACGAAATCAACCAGCTATCCAAGAGCGAGTTGGGACCGGACCAGTATTTTCCCGAGGTGTTGAAGCGGATCGTGCAGGCGTTGGCGGCGGTCGGCGGCGCGGTCTGGACGATGTCGGAGAGCCGGCAACTGAAGTTGGTCTACCAGCAACAGATGAGCGGTGCGCTACTCGACGCCCAGCGCGAGGACGCGATCCGCCACAAACGGTTGCTCGACTATGTGGCGGGAAGCAGCCAGCCGCAGTTGATACCGCCCAAGTCGGGAATGTCGGACGAGCGGGCGGGCGGCAATCCGACCGAGCACCTGCTGGTGATCGCTCCGCTGATCGTCGACGCGGCCGTGGAGGGCGTGGTCGAGATTTTCCAACGTCCGAACTCGCAACCCAACGCGCAGCGCGGCTATCTGAAGTTCCTCGTGCAGATGTGCGAGCAGATCGCCGAGTGGATGAAGACGCGAAAGCTGCGGCAATTCAGCGACCGGCACTCGTTGTGGGCCCAGGCCGACCAGTATGCCCGGCTTGTCCATGAAAGCCTGGACCTGCAAGAAACCTCGTACACGATTGTCAACGAAGGACGGCGGGTGCTTGGTTGCGATCGCGTGAGCTTGGCGATCCAGCGGGGCCACAAGTGCGTCATCCAGGCGATTAGCGGCCAGGATACCCTTGATGACCGCTCGAACGTGGTCGTCAAACTGGGCGTGTTGGCGACGCGCGTGGTGGCGGCTGGCGAACCGCTCTATTACTCGGGCAACACCGCGGATATGCCGCCTCAGCTGGAGGACGCGGTGCATGACTATGTTGACGAGTCCTATTCCAAGTCGGTGACGGTGTTGCCGTTGCGGAAGCCGGGCGAGACCGAGACGGTCGGTGCCAAGGACGCCTTGGGCGATCGTCGCGTCGAGCGGGAAATCCTGGGCGCGTTGATCATCGAGCAGATCGATAGCGAGTTGCCTCGTGAAGTGATGGACTCGCGGATCGATTTGGTTTACGAGCACACGACCCGGGCCATTTCCAATTCGCTGGAACACAACAATCTGTTCCTGATGCCGGTCTGGCGGGCGATCGGCAAGCTGAGTTGGATCGTGCGGGCCCGCACGCTCCCGAAGACGCTCACGATTTCCGCCGCGTTGCTGATCGTGCTGATCGGGCTCTGCGTCATTCCCGAAACGTTCGAACTGCAAGCCAAGGGGGCGTTGCAACCGGTTGAGCAGCGGGATGTGTTCGTCACGGAACCCGGTATCGTTCGCGTGTTGAAGGTCAAGGACGGCGACAAGGTGAACAAGGGTGATGTCCTGGTGGAACTGACCAGCGACGACCTGGCGCGGGAGACGCAGCGAATCGCCGGCGAACTCGACACGGCCGCCGAGGAAGAGTCCTCGGTGCAACGGGCTAAACTTCAACCCAATCTCAAGGACACCGATCGCGTGCGGCTCTCCGGCCGCGCCGCCGAACTGCGGGAAAAGACTCGCAGCCTCCGCAAGCAACTTGATCTGCTGAACAAAAAGCGCGAGCTGCTGAAAGTCACCAGTCCGATCGAAGGGACGATCGTCTTGTCCTGGGACGTCGAAAAAGCGTTGCTGCACCGTCCCGTGGAACGCGGCCAAGTCCTGATGTCGGTCGCCGACACGACCCCCAAGGCGAAATGGGAGCTGGAACTGTACATGCCCGAGCGCCGAGTGGGCCACGTGCAAGCCGCCCAAGCGACGCTGAAGCGTCCCGATCTGGATGTGACCTACATCATGGCCACGGAACCGGGAGTGCGGCGGCACGGCAAAGTGCGTTCGATCCATCCGACCACCCACATCCACGAACAGGAAGGTCAAACGGTGCGGATCAAAATCGAACTGGACGATAGCGACTTGCCATCCGACCTTCGCCCAGGGGCGAGCGTGATCGCCAATATCGAAGCCGGTCGGGCCTCGATCGCGTACGCCAAGCTGCACGAGGCAATCGAGTACGTGCAGCGAATCATGTTTTCTTGGTTCTAGGGATGAGGGCTAGTTGCTGGTGGCTAGTTGCCAGTTGCCAGTTGTCAGTTGCCAGTTGCCAGTTGTCAGTCGTCA
>CAIXSC010000929.1 GCA_903921945.1 uncultured Planctomycetaceae bacterium | reverse complement strand
TCGCGGCCGATAGTTCCGTGGGGGACTCTTCCGACATGGCTCTGGACGCCGGCGCGATGGCCTTTGACCGACGTCGTTACGCGGCGTTGCACCGCGCGATTCTGACAGGCTTGTTGTCGGGGATCGCGTATCGGTCGGAATCGGGCGATTACGTCGCGGCGGGGGGCGTTAAGGCGCGGCTGTGGCCTGGCGCTGGGCCCGCGGCGGGTGGAGGCGCGCGTCAGCCAGCCTGGGTTGTCGCGGTGGAAATTGTGGAGACGACGCGCCGGTATGCGCGGACCGTTGCCGCGATCGATCCGCGGTGGGTTGAGGAATTGGCCGAGCATCTTGTGAAGCGTTCGTATGGAGAGGCGCAGTGGTGGCGGCCGGCCGGCGCGGCGCTGGTGACGGAGCGGAAGACGTTGTTTGGGTTGACGATTTCCCGGCGTCGAGTGCCGCTGGGGCCAATCGATCCCGTCACCGCCCGGGAGATGTTTCTGACCGAAGGCTTGGTGGGTGGCGACATCGATCTCCATACGGCCTTTTATCGCCACAATCAGCAACTGGCGGCGGATTTGGCGCGGCAGGCCGCCAAGGCGCGGCGGTCGGACTTGGCGGTCGATCGGCGACGATTGTTCGACTTCTACCATCAACGTCTGCCAGCGGATGTCTGGGACGTGGCGTCGCTGCATCGCTGGCGTCGACGCGTTGAGCGGGACCGGCCGCGGATTTTGTGGATGAGTCGCGAGGACTTGGTGGGGGAAGCCGCCGCGGAGGTGGATGAGAGCGGCTTTCCCGATTGGTTCGAAGTGAACGAATTGCGATTGCCGTTGCGCTATCGTTTCGAGCCGGGCCAAGCGGACGATGGCGTCACGCTGGTCATTCCGTGGGAGGCGCTGGGTCAGGTGACGGCGGCTCGGGTGGATTGGTGTGTTCCGGCGCTGATTCCGGAAAAGATCGAGCGGCTCATCCGGTCGCTGCCCAAATCGACTCGGCGCATCCTGCCGCCGACCGAGTTGGCGGTGGCGCGCGTGGCGTCCAGGTTGCGGTATGGCGAGGGTTCGTTTTTGCTTTCCGTCGCCGATCTGCTCGGCGATTTAGCGGGCCGCGCGATCGATCCTGCCGAGTTCCAACTGGAAAAACTGCCGCACTATTTGACGATGCATTTGCGGGTGGTCGACGCGGCCGGCCAGATCGTGGCGGAGGGGCGGGATATTCAGCGGATCTGGGAACGGCTCGGGGTGCGTTCCGTGCCGTTTCGCGAACTTCCCGATCCCGACTGGACCCGCTGCGGCTTGGTCGCATGGCCAGTTGGCCTGCCGGGAGGCGAACTGTCCGCATCGATTCAGTTGTCGCGGGGGGGGATCGCGTTGCCCGCCTTCCCTACGCTGATCGACCGGGGGAATGTCGTCGACTTGAAGCTCCTGGATTCGCGCGACGAGTCGGCGCGACGGATGCGACGCGGATTGCGGCGGCTGTTCGCGTTGGCGAATCGAGCGGCGGTTGAGGAGCAAGTCGCTTGGTTGCCAGG
>CAIXSC010000928.1 GCA_903921945.1 uncultured Planctomycetaceae bacterium | reverse complement strand
GTTGTGCGCCCCTTCCAGCTTGCGCAGCGTCGCGCCGGTCGCGGCGTTCCATAGCCGCGCGGCGCTGTCCCATCCGCCGGTCACCAGCGTCTTGCCATCCGGCGAATACTGCACGCTCGACACGGCCGACTGCGGGGCGAAGGTCACCAGCAACTTGCCATCGGCGGCATTCCACAAATGCGCCTCCGCCCCGCCCACGCTGAGAATCCGCTCGCCGTCGGCGGCGAACGTCGCCGACCACGCCAGCAACGAAGTCGCGGCCAAATCAAGGAGCGGGCCAGCAGCGCCGTTCTTCGACAATTCGCGGCCATCGTCCGTTCGCCACAGGCGAATCTTGTTATCGCCGGTCACCGTCAGCGCGCGGCGGCCATCCGCCGACAACGCGACGCCCGTGACCGCGGGTCCGCCCGCGACCAATTTGCGTTGCTCTTTCCCTGTGCGCAGTTCCCACACACGGACCGCTCGATCCGCGCACGCGGTGAGCGCCCATTGTCCATCGCGCGAAACGGCGAGCCCGGTGACGGCCGAAGGATGTTTGAGCACTCGGCTGGCGTCTTCCACGCCCTTCGCCACGTCCCAGAGCGCGACCGTCTGATCAATACTGGCGCTCGCCGCCCGCTCGCCATTGCCAAGGAATTCAATCGCCGTGATGGAACGCGAATGCGAGCGGCTTTCCCACAGCGTCTGGCCATCCGCGACCGCGACCAGCCTGACTCGACCCGTGCCGTCGCCGGCCAGGACGCGGGTTCCATCCGGTGAAACCGCGACCGCCGTGAAGTCGGATGGAAACCCTCGGAACTCGCGTGTCAGTTTCCCATCGGGGTTCCAGACCCGCAGACTGCGTTCATTGCTTCCCGAGACAATGAATTGACCGCTGGGCGCCAACGCCACGGCCGCGTGGGGACCGGTTCCGTTGAGCGTCGCTTGCTCGGCGCCCGTCGCGATATCCCAAACCCTCGCCGAATCGTCCACCGCCGCCGTCAGCACACGTTTGCCATCCGGAAACGCCCAAGCCGCCGAAGCGAGAAACTTGTGCCCCTCGTCAAAAGTGCGGAGTTGTTTTCCCGAGTCGGCATCCCATGCAATCGCCGTCCGATCGCGGCTCGCCGTCACCACCTGTTTGCCATCGGGCGAGAAGGCGGCCCCCAGAATCGACTCCTGATGGCCACGAAGCGACCGCCCGCCAAGCACCTTCATTTCCTCGTACTGCGCGATGCCCCAAACCTTGATGTGGCGATCGAGCGACGCCGACACAATCCGCTGATCGCCCGGCGCGAATCGCGCCGCGGTCACTCGGCCCGCATGGCCGCGGAACTTTTTCAACAGACGGCGTTGACCGACATCCCACAAGGCGACCACGTTGTCGTACCCGGCGCTCGCCAAAAGGCGTCCGTCGGCGGAAAACTGAACGCTGCGCACGGCGGCCGCATGCTCCTGCAAGGCGGCGATCGTGGGCGAACTCGCCGTGCCAGTCCCCGCGGCGCCGGGTAACGTCGCGCCAGGTCCCGTGGCGCTCGGCGTTGGCGCACCCGGAGCCGCCGCGCCCACCGAACTCAACGCTGCCGCGAGATCGACTTCGCGCAGGGTGCGGGGATCCCAGAGCAAGATTCGCTGATCCTGGCTGGCGGATGCGATGAGCGTGCCGTCGGGCGAGAAGGTGGCGGCGAGCACCGGGCCGTTATGGCCGAGATAAGGAGGGCTCGCCGCGCCGGTCGCCACGTCCCAGACCATGGCGGTGCCATCTTGGCTGGCCGTGACAACTCGCTTTTCGTCTCCGGAAAACTCGGCCGACCAAACCCACCAATCGTGGCCACGGAAAGCTTTCGACGTTCCGTCGCGAAGATTCCACAGTCGCGCGGTGTTGTCGTAGGACCCGGTGAGTAGTCGTTCGCCATCGCGTGAGAAGCGCGCGGACAGGACGGAATCGGTGTGGCCTTCCAGACCGGCGAGCCGGCGACCGTCGCGAGCATCCCAAAGCGACACGAAATGGGGTTTGGAGGACGAACCGATCGCCAGCCGGGAGCCGTCGGGGGAAAACGCGACCGCGAACACTTCCGCCGCCCCGGTGGCGATCCGCACCGGCGGCGTGGTGGCGTTGAGTTCGAAGACGAGGATTTCGCCGCCCCAGCCGCCGACCGCGATCCGTTGACCGTCGCGGGAGACATCGAGCGTTTCCAGGGGAGCCGCGGCTTTGAGTGTCCGCTCGTCACGCACACACAGATAGCGCAACCGCCCCCATTCCCAATTCCTCAATCGGGGCGGGCATTCTTCGAGCAGTGTCAGGGCGAGGTCGAACGAATTCTCGTCGATTTTGGCGGAAGCCAGTCCGAGCCGCGCGACGTAGGCGGCGTATTCCTGTTCTTCCTTGGCCCGTTCCGCCACGCGTCGCTGCCGTTCTTCCTCGGCGCGCGCGGCGACGGCGGTCCGTTCAGCCACTTGGGACTTTTGCCTCTCGGTCTCCGCCTGTTTCTTGGCATCCTCGGCGGCGACTCGGGCCAGTTCAGCCTTTTGCCGTTCGGCTTCCTTTTGCTCCTTGGCGGCCAAAGCCTCGAGTCGTGCGTTCTCGGCGGCCATCCTGGCCTTATCGGCCGCTTCACGCGCGTCCTTCTCGCGGATCTGAAGCGCTACAGCGTTTTCCCGCTGCCGTTTCTCTTCGTCACGGGCCTTTTCCGCGACCAGTTTGGCGGTCTTTTCAGCTTCCCGGGCATCGTCGGCTTTCTTTTTCTCGTCGAGCGCTTTGTTTCGCTGTTGAACGGCGTCCGCCTCCGCGACTTGGGCCCGTTTCGCTTCCGCGCGAATCCAAAAGAACGCGACCGTGACGATCAGCAGGATCGACGCGGCCATGGCAACGCCGATACGGCGGGCCGTCTGCAGGCGACGTTGGCGCGAATCGCGTTCGTCGCGGGCTTGGACCAAGGCGTTTCGCAGTTCTCCATGCTGGCCGGATTGGCCCTCCAACAGCGACAGACCGAGGTCATAGTCGCCGGCGCGGAGCGCCGCGGAGGCGTAGCCGTCAATCGCTTCATGGACCCCAGCCTTCGCCCGTTGGTTGCCTTCCCAGAGCGCAACCGCTTCTTGGTAGGCAAACAAGGCGCGGGAGAACCATTCGTACTTGCCGGACTCCCGAGCGGCGGCCAAATCCTCGCCGGCACGCGTCGCCAGGGCCACGCTTTCCGAATGCGATTGGTGGTCGCGAATCGCCTGCTGGAAATCGGGAACGCTATGAAAGCGATCGGCTTGTTCCGTGGCCATCGCTTTCAACGCGATATCGATCAATTCCCCTGTTTTGTCGGTCGGCACGATGACGTTGTTCGCGGACGCCATCAGGCATTCCATCACCGTCGCGCCCGTGTGCGGCCGATGGCCGGCGACGATTTCGTAGAGGATGGCGCCCAGCAAATAGACGTCGCTCGTTTCGTCGATCTGCTCCATCGGGCCGACGGTCATCTCGGGCGCCATGTACGCTGGCGTCCCGCCCATAGCGACCTCGCCGAGGTGGGTATCGAGCGAAATGGCGAGCCCCCAATCCATGACGAGCACTTCGCCGAACTCGCCGATCATCACGTTTTCGGGCTTGAGATCGCGATGGACGACGCCGCGCGAATGCGCGAACGCGACGCCGTCGGCGACTTTGAGGAGAATCTCGACGTTCTCCACAACCGACTTCTTGGGCAACAGCTTGTCCCAAGGCGTGCCCTTCACATGCTTCATCGCATAGAAGACGGCGCCGTTCTCGTCGCGGCCCAGATCGTAAATCGGGACGATGTTCGGGTGTTCCAAGTCGCCCCGTCACCACCGCCTCGGCGAGGAACTTTTCCCGCTGGGCGGCCTCCCGCGAACCGCCGCCCCCCTTGAGCATCTTGAGCGCGACGGAACGGCGAATGGAGGACTGCACGGCGGCGTAGACCACGCCCATGCCGCCTTCCCCCAACTTCCGCGTAAGGTTGTAGTCGCCCCGCCCCAGGATTCGCCCGGGCATCATGTCCGAGGTCAACTTTCGCGGCTGAATCACCAACATCTGATCCAGGCTTTCCCCGCTCGTCATCTTCTCCGCGAACGAGCCGCTGTCGCCAATCCGGCCCGAACGCCGACGCGAGGCGACGAGGCCCTTGCCAACCACTCCCGAACCGGCTGTGCCCGAACCAGACACCTGAACCGTCGCACCGACTCCCGAAGGTCCGGAAGGCGACAACGGGATGTCCACCGTGCGAGTGGTACTGATCGGCGCGTTGCCCGCGCTCGCTGCCGGCCGGTTGCCGGAAACCGGCGCGGATAGCTCCACCGTCCCCGCCACCGTCGCTTCGTTCGCCGGCTCCGTCTTCCCGCCCACTCCGGCCGGCTTTTCGCCCGGAGTCGGCGGTTTCGCCGGGATCGGACCGCTCAACTCGATCGTGCCCGCAACCGTCGACGGACTCTGGTCGCTCGGCGACGGCGGCGCGGGAGCCTTCGCGACCGCAATCGGCGGAATGTCGGCGACCGTCTGGTCGACCGCTGGCGGAGCAGTGGCTGGAACTGACGGAGGCGATGGCGCCGATGGTGGCGGCGTTACCGGCGGCGCGGGAGCCTTCGCGACCGCAATCGGCGAAATGTCAGCGACCGTCTGGTCGACCGCTGGCGGAGCAGTGGCCGGAACTGACGGAGGCGATGGTGCCGATTGCGGCGGGACCGGCGGTGCGGCAGACTTCGCGACCGCAATCGGCGGCATGTCAGCGACCGTCTGGTCGACCGCTGGCG
>CAIXSC010000927.1 GCA_903921945.1 uncultured Planctomycetaceae bacterium | reverse complement strand
GTCGACCGATTCCCACCGTTCGCCCGCGCCGACGACGAAGAACGTTTCCCGCTCCCGCTCGGCCAGTGCGCACCAGACCGGCGCGTCGGTGAAGTTTTCCGCGCGGAACAGCTTGAGCGATTCCAAACAAAAGGTGCTCTTGCCGACGCCTCCCAAACCATGCACCAAGATGATTGGCCGTGGAACAATCTCGGAGGCCGAAGGGGATTGCGACGCCTCGAACCCGCGGATCCGTCGACGGATGTCGTGCAGCAAGCGTCGCCGGCCGATGAACCCGGTCCTCAACACCTTCGTGGGGTTCCCCGACTCGTGCTCGGGCGCGAGGAACTGGCGCCGCGGCAGACGCAAACGCGGCCGGTGGGAATCGACAGGCGGGCCTAGCGGATAGTCCGGCCCACGCTGGTAAAGCAGCAGAAGCGACCAAGCGAACGGCAACGGGCCGTCGCCGGCTTGAGCGCCACCCGACGCCGAGTCGCGGACCCGGTCGTGGGCGGTCGTCCGGTAAGGCTCCGCCAGCTTGCCGCGAGCACGGCGCAGCGCTTCGCGTGTCCGTTTGCCTTCGGCAATCGCGGCGTAGAATTCCGACTCGGCGTCCGTCGCCAGTCCATCGTACACCGGACCGACGTGCGCGATCACTTGCGCGACGCCCGCTTCGTGCAACAGCGACGCGGTCGAGCGAAGCGCGCCGATCTGGCCATCGACCGTCGCCGGCGTCTGCCCGTGGCAGCTCGCCAAGTAAAACAGCGTGGGCTGTCGATCGGGCGCGCGTTGGCGCATCCGCGTGATCAGGTCCGCGATATCGACCGGATCGTCGTAGCCGAACTCGTCTTCGAAGTGCAGCTTCCGGGGACTGCCGTGGCCGGAATAATGGACGACATCGACCGGACGGTCGCGCGTGCCGACGGCTTCGAGCAAATCGTTCAGACCGCCCATCTCGTTGACCCGCACCTCGTCGTGCCCGAGCATCGCTTGCTGGATGCGGAAACTTTCCTCCTCGTAACGCAACGCGGGCGAATCGGCGATCTCTGGCGCGCAGACATTGATATGGATGCGAACCGGGTCGCGCGAGGGCGGTCGAACATGGGCTTGGATCGGGTCGCCGTTCGGCTTGACGACGGCCCGCGCCAGATCCAACCGGCCGTCGCGAACGACATAGACGCCTTCCCACCGGACCAGTTCCCAGGGAAGCGCGAGGATCTCCTCGCTAGCGCTCTCGATCACCAGGAACGCGGCCTCGCCGAGCTTTTCCCCGGCCTGTTGGAGCAGTTGCCATTCCTCCGGCTCGAACACCGCCGCCAGCCGGTCGCCGATACCGGCGGCCAGCAACGACAGCGACTGTCGATCGATGCGGTTTTCGAGCATCCGGGTGGCGTCTTGGTGGAAGCGGGCGATCTCCTGGCGCATCCGGGCATCGACAGGCGAGCGAATCCGGCGCGAAGCCGCCCCAGGGGCGGTGCCATGGGATCCGACGAACGGCAACTGATCCCCGACGCACCAGCGCCGTTCGATCCGCCATTCGCCGG
>CAIXSC010000926.1 GCA_903921945.1 uncultured Planctomycetaceae bacterium | reverse complement strand
TTTGGGAGTGGTGCGGAACCTGGGACGGCGATCATCCAACAGCGGAGGCGAATCCGCATGGTGCTGAGCGGGGCTCGTACCGTGTGTTCCGCGGCGGTTCCTGGATCAGCGTCGCGGACTACTGCCGGACGATGTCCCGCCTCGGTTACGATCCGTCGAAGCGGGATGACGACCTGGGCTTTCGCTTGGCCCGAGACCCGTCCTAGCGGAGCACGCAGGCAATCCGGGCGGAAATCCGCGACCAGAGGTGCCGGTGCCCAGCGGTGGAGCGACCTGAACCAAAGGCGCCGACTCGATTTGGCGTCAGGCCCAGCAATCGCGTTCGGGGCGGGAACGCAGCGAATTCGCTTCGGCATCGCCCACGAACTCGTTCTTGACCGGATCGAAGACCAGTTTACGGCCCAGGATCCACGAGAACGAAGCCGCGAAACTCGCGATGTGCGAATTGAGCATCACTTGCGCGTTGGTGATGGTTGGCTTGCGCGAGCGGACGCAATCGAAGAAGTTGCGGGCGTGAAGTTGGGCATCAATGCCGCGGGTCTTCTTGATCTTTTCGGTCGGCGAGATAACGCCGCCCAACTTCACTTCGATGCCATCATCGCCGACTTCCACCGAACCCTCGCTTCCGACAAATCGCACCGGGCAAAGCCCCAACTTGGTGTTCCAATTGGGACTGCGGTCGCCAAACGGGGTCTTGAGGAAATCAAGAACGAGCTTCACACCGTTGGCATACGTGCACGTGATGCCAGTCGGTCCGGGAACGAACTCGACCGGTGTCGTGCCGTCCGCGCTATTCGCCCATTGGCACATGTCGACTGTGTGAGCACCCCAGTCCAACAATCGGGCCCCGGACTCGAAGTCATACTGCCCGCGCCACTTGCCCGCGACGTACGTCGAGTTGTACGGTCGCCACGGCGCGGGACCTAGCCACAGGTTCCAATCGCAGACATCGGCTGGCGGAGTCGGTTCGCCTGGCAGCCACGCGTTGCCCAGTTCCGGTTGGTAAACCGAGGCGTACAGCGTGGCGAGCTTCCCAAGTTTTCCCGTATGGGCCATCTCGACGGCCGTTTGGAATTGCGGCACGCTCCGACGCTGGGTTCCCGCCTGGAAGATCCGTTCCGTCCGCTTCATCGTCGCCGCCAAATCCTGCACGTTCTTGATCGACAGGCCGCACGGCTTTTCGCAATACACGTCCTTGCCCGCCTCGGCCGCCAGAATCGACGCAGGTGTGTGCCAGCGGTCGCCCGTGGCGACGATCACCGCGTCAATGTCTTTGCGGGCGAGCATGTCCCGCATATCGCGGTAGAGCACGCAATCCGAATTGCCAGACAACTTGTCGACCAACGATTTGCCGGCCTCGCGGCGGCTCTTCTGGACATCGGCGATCGCGACGCAACGAACATCGGACAAGCCGAGCATCGACGTCAGCACGTAGGTGCATCGCGGTCCGATGCCGATCACGCCGAGATTGATTTTGTCGCTGGGCGCGATCGCTCCGTCCCGCCCCAAGACGCGCGAAGGCACAATCGTCGGAAATGCCGCCGCGGCCCCGGCCGCGCCTAACGCCATGCCGGCCAACGCCTGCCGACGCGTGACGTCGTGGCCTACCGCCGCCGTCTTCGCCTGCGCCGCTTCCTGTCCGTTTTCGATTTTGTCACTGTCGCCGTTTGACATCGGATAATCCTGAACTGGTTTGTGGAACGTTCTTTCGTGAATCGCCGACCAACCCTGTAGCCTTCGCACTTGCGACTCGTTGCCGCGCCTCAGGAACAAATCGGAACCGAGCAGCCATGCGACAGGGACCGCCTGCTGCCATGCGAACTTGCGTAAGCATTATGCGCTTCGTTCCGGGTCGCGTCATCGCGGATCGACGTCTTCGGCGCTTCGGGCCCCAATCGAATTGGCAAACCATCACGATGGCCGATCGCTCGCCGGACAGGGGAGTGGAACTCGCCACGACGAGCCAAATTCGGGAATCCTCAAGCACGCTTCGATGTCATTCCCGTTCGCCACTCAGGGCGTTGACCACCCGACTCAGTTGGAGCAACCACGACGGATACGAAGGCCACGAAGGTCACGACGGTTACGAAGGTCTCAAAGGTCACGAAGATGGAATTCGACGAGTTTTCAAATCGCATGATCGGTTGAGCGATCGCGGTTCACTGGCACCTCGGGCTGGAACAAAAAGATGGCATCGCACGCTTCTTTCTCTGATACCTTCGCGCTCTTCGTGTGCTTCGTGGCACACCGATCGCCGCGACCCGCCCGCCGTGTGAACTGGGGCGTTCGTTCGAAACAATGTCGCTGGAGCGGTTCGGCGATTTGAGATTGCTACGAATCGTGCTCATCGGCCACAATCGGCCGGAGACGGGAACATACGGATCGAGTTTCGGGGCGCACTGATGCGATTTCACGGCAAGACAGCGGTGGTGACGGGCGCGGCGAGCGGGATTGGCGAGGCGGTCGCTCAAATGCTCGCCGCGAACGGCGTCGAGCGAATCGGGTTGGTGGATAGCGCCGAACGGGTCGAGGCTGTGGCGCGAGCGGTCGATGCGGCAGCGGGTCGAACGGTCGCTCGCCCGTTTCGCGGCGATGTGTGCGATCCGGCTTTTCGCATCGCCTGTTTCGACTCGCTGTGCCAGGAGGGATCGCCGCCTTCGTTCTGTGTTCCGGCGGCTGGGATCACTCGGGACGGTTTAGCCGTCAAGCTGGACAAGGGCACGGGTCGCGCCGCGATCTACCCGCGGGAAACCTTCCAAAGAGTGCTCGATGTCAACCTGACAGCGCCCGTCTACTGGGCGCTCGAAATGATCGCGCGGATCGCGGAGGATCGCCATCGCCGCGGGCTTAGTCGCTGGGAGCCGACCGAGCCTTCCGAGGGCGCGATCGTGCTCATCGGATCGGTTTCCAGTCGCGGCAACCGCGGACAGGTTTCGTACTCGGCCAGCAAAGCGGCGCTGGCCGGCGTCGCGGCGACGCTCAGTAGCGAAGCGATCCACTACGGAGTGCGCTGCGCCGTGGTTCATCCCGGCTTCACCGACACGCCCATGGTACGGGCGATGGGGCCACGGATCCTGGAGGAACAAGTCTTACCCCGAACCCAACTCCGGCGCCTCATTCGACCCGAGGAAATCGCCGAGGCGATCGGGTTCCTGCTTGCCAACCCCGCCGTCAGCGGACCGCTGTGGGTCGATGCCGGTTGGCAGCCCGCTCCCTGACGCTTCCACCTTCGCCGGCGACGCTGCAAGACTCGTCGGCACCGCTTTCAGCCGTTCGCGAATCGTGTCCAGGCGGCGGCGCAGTTCCGCTTCGAAGCCGCGTTCGACCGGTTCATAGAATCGGCGATCGACGCCCAGATAGTCTTGAGCGACGACCCCGGTCGGATCGTCATGAGCGTACTGATAGCCGACGCCGTGGCCGAGTTGCTCGGCGCCACCGTAGTGCGCGTCGCGAAGATGGCGGGGAACGGGCAGCACGCGGCCTTCGCGAACTTCCCGGCGAGCGGCGGAAATGGCGGTGGTCGCCGCGTTCGATTTCGGAGCCAGCGCCAAGTAGGTTACTGCTTGGGAAAGCGTCCATTGGCATTCGGGCAGTCCGATGAACTCGCAGGCCTGCATCGCGGCCACGGCGATCGACAGGGCCTGCGGGTCGGCGTTGCCAACATCTTCGCTTGCCAGGATCACCAAGCGGCGGCAGAGAAAACGGACTTCCTCGCCCGCTTCCAACATCCGCGCGAGCCAGTACAGGGCGGCATCCGGATCGCTGCCGCGGATACTCTTGATAAGCGCGCTCGCACAATCGTAATGGGAATCGCCCGTCGGGTCGTACTGGACGGCCTTTCGCTGAGCGGATTCCTCGGCCAATTCCCGAGTAAACTCGATTGGCCGCGAATCGGTGGACAGCACACCGACTTCGAGAATCGTCAAGGCGCGGCGAGCGTCGCCGTCGCAAATCGCGGCGACGAAGTCGAGCGCGTCGTCATGAAGTCGGATCGGCAGTTCCCCGAGGCCGCGATGGCGGTCGGTCGTCGCCCGCCGCAGCAACGCGATGATGTCGGCCGGCGCCAACGGTTCGAATTGAAACACCTGGCTGCGACTCACCAAGGCGCTGTTCACCGCGAAAAACGGATTGGAAGTGGTGGCGCCGACAAGCGTCACGATGCCCTCCTCCACATCCGGAAGCAACGCGTCCTGTTGGGCTTTGTTGAAACGGTGGATTTCGTCGACGAACAGCAGCGTCCGCGGTCCACCCGCCACAATTTCCTCGCGGGCGGCATCCAGCAGTTCCCGCAGCTCCTTGATTCCGCTCGTCACGGCGTTCAACGCTTGGAACTTCCGGCGGCTCTCGGTCGCGAGCAAGCGGGCGAGCGTTGTCTTTCCGGTCCCGGGCGGACCGGAAAAGATCACCGACGCAAGCCGGTCGGCCTTCAGGAGCCGACGCAGCAGTTTGCCAGGCCCAAGGAAATGTTGCTGGCCCACGAACTCGTCAAGGCGCGCGGGGCGCATGCGGGCCGCTAGCGGCTGCGCACGCCGCAAATTGGCAGCCTCGGAGCGAGCGAACAACGATGCCATGGGGCTCCTCCTTGATCAGGGACGGCAACGGAATCAACGCGGCGGCAGCCAATGGATGGAATGACCGTCGCCGTCATTGGAATACGCGACGAAAAAGAACACAATGAGCGGCATTCGGTTTGCCGGCGAGCGTCGTCGTTGGCAAGGGCGCCCTGATTCCCCGCCGCAACCCCAGGTGCCGTATGTCGTCCCCTCGCGAATCCTCTGGCAGAACCTCCGCTGATCCGTCGGCGAGCGGCACGTCGTTCACCGGTCCTCAATCGCCATCGCCTGTGACGGGACCAGAGGCAGGGCATCGTGGACCGCCAACACGCGAGACCGGGGCGCGTCCCATGGTGCTTGCTTGCGTCGCGGCCTTGGTCGTCGCGCTGGTGTTGCCTATCGGTGCGGCCCTCTGGCAGGTGGAAGATTGGAGCCGCGATTTGATCACGAACATGGCGGCAACTGACCCGGATCACCAGGATGGCCGATTGCATCCCGTGAACACGGACCTATCGCCCCGCGAGGTCGCCGAGGCGTTGCCGAACATGGTGCAACGCCTTCCGGGTTGGGAGGTTGTGAATATTCACGTGAAACGAAACGATAACACGGGCGAAGAGTACCTAGCTGTCGTGGACCTGATTCGCACCACACCCATACTCGGCTTCAAGGATGATGTGCGATTGACGATCAACCACACCGACGGGGCGACCGCGGTGACGGCGGTGAGCCGCTCCCGAGTCGGTAAGGGCGACCTTGGGCAGAATCCGCGGAATCTGCGCGAAATCCTTGGCAAGCTCCGTTCCGAATTGGGCGAGCTCTCGATCAGGCGCCAAAAATAATGGCCCCAGGCGACTTTAGCTCCGTAATCCTGCTGTTGCTGTTATTGCTCTTGGCCATAGGTGCGGCCAGTTTCCTGGGCTGGCTATGCCTCGGACCGATCAACCGGCTTGCGGGCCGCCTGCAAGCGCGGACTCGTTTCCAATTGAGCGATTTCTTTTGGTTGTTGATCCACGCGCAATTGGCGTTGGCCTACTGTGTGCGGTTCGTCGGACGAGAACAGCGGTTCTTTTTTCCCGTGATGCTCAGTTTCTTGACGTTGGCGGTGTCCGGCATGTGGGCGGGCAGCCTGAGCTGTTTATCGCGGGCCGGAGTGACTCATCCGCCCCGCCGAGCTGTCTTCGTCCTGTTCATCGTGCCGCTAACGTTAAGCATCATGATGATCGCCGCGATCGGACTTATCGCCGTCGTCGGTAGTTTCCTGTTTCATCAAATCGACATGACGAAGCCGATGCAGATCGGCACCACGACCTTCTACATTCCCTATCACCCCTACTCGACGTCGGCCATGCTGGCCTGCATGCCGTTTGTCGGACTTGCCATCCGCCGCGTCTCCACGTGGGTCGCTAGCAACGCGACACTCCCCGGCAATCCACCGTCGCCGAACAGCCCGCGCGAAGCGTTCATTCCCGCCGCCGCGTCGACCAGCTCGTCCGAGCCAACCAGCGCCAGCCCCGAATTGGATCCCCTCGGCAAACTGATCCATGCCAAAGCGGCCGTCAGCAGAGGCCGTTCGCCATGACTGCTGATCATACCAGCGCGACGAATACCAGCGCGACGAATACCAGCGCGACGAATACCAGCGCGACGAATACCGGCGCGAAAAACCGCCAGCGCGCGGCGGAACCGCCGCTGGGCAGACGGTTGCGATTGCTCGCCTTGAAGCTGCTGTTCTCCGCCACGCTCACGCTGGTGTTGTTGGAAGTCGGCTTGCGTTTGACGGGTATCCGGCCCGTTTCGGCGTCGTTGCCGCGACGGGACGAGGCCGAGTTGTGCGCGGACGGAAAAGTAGCCGAGGCGCAGCGACGCGGTTGGATCCCGTGGCCATCACCCGTGCAGTCCGCGACGCGGATTCCGGAGCATCCACGCGGCTACGTCGAGATTCGCCGCAACCGGCAGTCGCTCCGCGAGGACCGCGAGGTTCCCTGGCAGAAGCCGCCCGGCACGTATCGGATCGTCTGCGTGGGCGACAGCCATACGGATGGCGTGTGCTGGAACGAGGAAAGCTATCCGAATCGCCTCGAGTCGCTGTTGAACTCGGCGAGCGGCCCGATCGTGCCCAGCAACAGTGACAGCGGCGGTGCCGGCGAAAGCGGGGCCAGAAGCGGTGGCGAAAGCAGTGGCACAAGCGGTGGCACAAGCGGTGGCACAAGCGGCGGCGGAAGCAGTGGCAGTGGCGGCGGACATTCGGCCGGAATTCAGTTCGATGTCGTGAACGCCGGCTTCGGACCGTCGTCGCCGTACCAACAGTTGTGGGCCTATGAGCGCGTGCATCGTCGCTTTCGCGCCGACCTGCTGGTGGTCTCGTTTTATGCGGGGAACGACTTGGCCGATCTGATGCGGACCGACCTTCCGGTTCGGTTGGAGCGGCGCGACGGCCAACTGGAACATGCCGAGAGCGTTGCTTCCACGCCAGCGATGGAATCAGCTCGGAATCGGTCCTGGCTGGAACATCTCAAGCAGCCGCTGCGCGACTATTCCTCGACGTACCACGCGTTAACGCGGGTCGCTTGGCTGCGGCGGGCCGTCGTGCGCAACGTTGGCATGGGCGATCCGTACTTCGATCGCATCGAGTACGCGGCGTTGGCTCACTCCGGCCCCGTGTGGCAAGGTTTGAATCAAGCCTATTACTTCCATCATCATCCAGACGATTGGCTCGAGGCGCTCGCCCGGGAACGCTGGGTGCTGGAGCGGTTCCAAGCTTTGGCGGCGGCCGATGGCGTGCCGCTGCGTTTGGTGTTAATCCCGACGCTGCGGATGATTCATCCGGAGACGGATGCCGAAACGCTCGCCGATACGGTCCGCATTCTTGAACTCGATGGCGATGCCCAGCAGACCGACTCGCGAGCGTACGATGCGGTTCGCGAGCTGGCTGGGGAGTTGGGAATCGAGACGCTCGATCTCCGGGCCCTGTTTCAGCAGCGTCGAGCGAAACAGCCTGACGAACCGCTGTTCTTTCGCTTTGATCACCACTTGAACACGCGGGCCAACGAATGGATCGCGGCTGAGCTCGCGATTACGATCCCCCGCTCGTTCGCCTCAAACACGGAGTCGCCGAAGCCTTGATGAGCGATCCTTTGCCGCCGCCCGATTCGGATGTCCGCATGCGCGGCTTTTCGCGCCGCGCGAGTGTCGCCGCGGCGCTACGTTGGCTCGACACCCAATTGTTCACGCTCGACAGCGAAGCCGTGAGTCCGGCGGCGGCGGGCGGCCGCGTGCTCGCGCGGGACATGGTCAGCGGTTATGACGTGCCGGGCTTCGAGCGGGCGATGATGGATGGCTTCGCGCTGCGGGCGGACGATATCGCCCATGCCAGCCACACTTCGCCCGCCGTGCTGCGGGTGCTGGGAGACGTCTATCCGGGTCGCGAATTCGCAGGGGAAGTCACCGCTGGTGGCTGCGTGCGGATCATGACTGGCGCGCCGCTGCCACCGGGCGCCGACGCTGTCGTCCCGGTGGAACGGGTGGCGATTGGGGACGCAGGCGCGGATGGCCCAACGATCCGACTCGACGAACCCATCGCTCGAGGAAAACATGTGGGTCGCCGTGGCGAGGATCTACAACGCGGCTCGCTGGTCTTGGAAGCGGGCCGCCGGCTGCGTCCGCAAGACTTGGGCGTGCTCTCGTCGATCGGCATCGAACATGTTCCGGTGGTCGAGCGTCCGCGAGTGCGACTGGTCGTTACCGGCAATGAATTGCTGCCAGCCGGCGCGCCGCCAACAGGCGTGCGAATCGCCGATGCCAACGGACCGATGCTGGCAGCCCTGGTCGCGCGGGACGGCGGACTGGCGGTCTCCAGCGGCATCGTTCCGGAC
Organism: uncultured Planctomycetaceae bacterium; assembly: GCA_903921945.1. GTDB lineage: Bacteria > Planctomycetota > Planctomycetia > Pirellulales > Pirellulaceae > CAIXSC01. The sequence continues at coordinate 2,450 of CAIXSC010000926.1, read as the reverse complement.
GATCCGGAAGCGATTGCCGAAGCACTGCGTGCCGACGCCGATGTCATCCTCGTGTCGGGCGGTTCGAGCGTCGGTGGCGAAGACCATGCCCCCTTGTTGCTGGCTCGCGATGGGGAATTGGCGGTCCACGGTGTCGCGATGCGACCCGCGAGCCCCACTGGCATGGGCACGCTGGATGGCCGTCTGGTGTTCTTGCTGCCTGGGAACCCTGTGTCGTGCCTATGCGCCTACGACTTTTTCGCAGGCCGCGCCATCCGGGTGCTGGGCGGCCGTCCCGCCGATTGGCCATACCGCCGCGGACAGGAGACGCTCGCTCAACCGATCGCCTCGATGGTTGGCCGAGTTGACTACGCGCGGGTCCGTGTAGGTTCGAACGGTCTCGAGCCGCTCGGTGTGGCCGGCGCATCGCTATTGAGCACCACCACTCGAGCCGCTGGCTTCGTGGTCGTTCCCGAAGAGTGCCCGGGCTATCAAGCAGGCGACACTGTCGATGTGTGGTGGTACGACTGATGTCACAAACGATCTGCAGCGGCTTGCCATCCGCCCGACCTCATCGAGTTGATTTGGCGACGACTTCGGAGTGACAACCGCGTCGAAGTTTTTTTGATCACGGAATAGATGTCCTACGAAGTCTGCCGCAGAAACATGTCGCGGCTCGTTTGGGGCATCGCTGTGCCGCATTTTTTCCCGTGGGAATGGGTGCCAGGCACTGAGCGTTCGATTTGACCCTATACAGGCTGCCCGGTCTTCGTCGTAGCCTCAAGCTTTCCGAGTTGCGAATTCCACCTCGAATTGCCGGTCCAGTTCGGCCGTTCAACAGAGCGCACGCGGTTTCAAGAACGCGGTCGCAGTCGTCGAGCCGGCTGCTGTTGTCGAACGCGGCCGCTGTCGTCGAGCAGGCCGCAGTCGTCGAACCGGCCGCTGTTGTCGAACCGGTCGTTGGCGTCGAACGGGCCGTTGGCGCTCTGCCGGCGGATGAACGGACCTGCTAGCGCAAGGGCTGTTGACGGTAGCTCAGGTCGAGCAGGTCGATGGGGTGAACGATGCGAAGCTGTTCGCCTTGCATCCGCGCTTCGCGGGCGATCTGCAGGAGGCAGCCCGCGTTCGCGGTGACCACGACGCGAGCGCCCGTCGACAGGATGTTGTTGAGCTTTCGCCGTCCGAGCCGATCGGCCATTTCCGGCTCCGTCAGATTGTATGTGCCGGCCGCTCCGCAACAGAGTTCGGACTCGGGCAGTTCCACCAACTTCAAACCGGGAATCTTCGCCAAGAGTTTCCGCGGCTGCTCGCGGACTTTCTGTGCATGGGCAAGATGGCATGCGTCGTGGTACGTGGCCGTCAATGCGAGCCGCCCCGGCGGTTCAATCAGCCCCAATTCGGCCAGGAACTCGTGGACGTCTTTCACCTTGGACGCAAACCGCTCGCGGGCCGCTTGTCCCTCATGCCAATGATGGCCGTAATCCTTCAGCATCGAACCGCAGCCCGCGACATTCACGATGACGGCATCGAAATTGTCGGCCTGGAAGGCGGCGACGTTCGTGTCGGCAAGTTCCCGAGCCGGCTCGCTGGCTCCGGCATGGAAATGAATCGCGCCGCAGCAGGCCTGCGTCGCGGGAATCGTGACATCGCAGCCGTTTTCTTGCAGCACGCGGGCGGTCGCCCAATTCGTTTGTCGGAACATGACGTCGGCGACGCAGCCGGTGAACAACGCCACACTTGCACGCCGCGGGCCTTTCGCCGGCAGGAACGCCGGCAGCGGCTCGACGGGCCGCTCGAGCGGCGGCAGCAGCGTCACCAACCTCCCGAGCCGCGGCGGCAACAACCGCCACAAGCCGGATCCAACCAGCAGTCGGTCGAGTCGCAGGAACTGGGCGATCCGCGCGGGCCACAGCGCCAACCGCATCCGCGCCGGATACGGAAACAGCTTGAACAAAATGTACTGATGGAACCAATCTCGGGTCTTGGCCGGCGCGTCGCCCGTTTGTTCCATCGCCACTCGAAACGGCTCGATCAGCTTTCCATATTGCACGCCCGACGGACAAGCCGTTTCGCAAGCGCGGCAATCCAAACACAGCTCCAGATGCCGTCGAGTGCTCGCGGTGAGCTCCATTCGACCGTCGGTAACCGCTCGCATCAAATAGATGCGGCCTCGCGGGCTGTCGTTTTCATTCCCCAGCTCGGCATACGTCGGGCACGACGCCGTACACAGGCCGCAATGCACGCAGTCCAGGAACAGCTCGTAGTCGATCCCGGCTCCCGGCACGATCGGCAGCGATGGGCCAGTGGCAGGCCCCTGCGAACTGGCTGGCTCCTGCGAACTGGCTGGCCCCTGCGAACTGGCTGGCCCCTGCGAGACAGCGGGCCCCTGCGAGGTGGCGGGCGGCGGGGTGAGGCTGGTGGTGGTCGTCGTCATGGGACGTTGGTCGCGAGGGTGAGCGGGAACGGTCGTC
>CAIXSC010000925.1 GCA_903921945.1 uncultured Planctomycetaceae bacterium | reverse complement strand
TCACGGACTTGGGCGTCACCGGCGTGCTGACCGCCGTGTCGAGTGGCGACATTCTCTTGTCCGAACGGAGTGGCGACGTTCGGATTGTGAATGTGTCGTCGGCGGCGGGCGACGTGTCGCTAACCGCGACCGGGGCAAGCGGCGCGATCTACGACGTAAATACCGAACTCCCTGCCTCGGCCGTCTACGGAGCGACGGCGTGGGTGACTGGAAATAGCGTGACGCTTGTCTCACGCGATGGCGGAATCGGATCGGCGAGCGACTTCGTCGAAATCAACTCCTCGAACCGGACCGCCGGCGGCGTCATCGCGTTGGCGACGAATGGCGTCTACCTGACAGAGACACAGGGCCAGCTGAACATCGATCAAGTCCTTTCGCGCTTGGGCGACGTGGTGCTGATCGCGCAACAGGGCTCGATTCTGGAATGGGGCTCGGACGAACAGGCCGATATTCAGGGGCGGAATCTTGACGTTCTGGCCACGTCGGCCGGCAGTCGCATCGGTGACGCCGGAAACCTTATTGAATTCCTGGGCGCGGGAGGCGGTCAGGCCGCCAATGACGGCCGCCAGATCGAGCAGTTCGCGCCGAGCCCCGGTCGACTCGTGGCCGAAGCCGACGCGGGCGTCTATCTGTTGGAGGTCAGCGGCGCTGTCCATGTGCTCAAGGTTCAATCGCCCAGTGGCGACGTGATGTTGACCGTCCACGATTCGGTGCTGAGCGGCGAGAACCTTGTCCTGCTTCCCGAAGGCGGGCAGACGTTCCTGGACGCGGTCAGCGGAACTCCAGCTCTGACCTCCGGGCGAATTCTGGCCCCCGCCGGCAGCATTGTCGCGGTAGCCGGCGATGACGTGCTGCTGCCCGCCGGCACCGTGATTCAAGGTGGAAACGCCACCGGAAACAAGATCGACCTACGTGGCGGACAGGCATGGGACGCCACAAATGACCCGGACCCGGTCGGCGCCATCCTGACCATTGCCGGCACGGTCACTGCGGGCGGCGTGGAAATCCATGGTGGCAGCAATCTGGATTACTTCGACCTCATCAATCCGGCCGGCATCGACGCCCCAACCACAATCACGGGTTACGCCGGAGATGACCGTTTCTTCATTCGCGCGGGGCCCGCCGCGATGACCGTCCGCGGCAATGAAGGGGCGAACCGCTATTACATCTCGAGCAATGCGGCCCGCTCGCTGTTCGTCAACGGCGAGGTATTTGATGACATTGGCGACGGACTGGCGTTCCCGTTCTCCGAGGGGCGTTTGTCGTCAGGAACGCTGACGGCGGTCGCCGCGCCACTCAGCATTCAAACCGGCGACGGCGGAAATGGCGGACAGAAGGACGCCATCTTCCTGAGCGCCGCCGGCAGCTCGACCGAGCTAACCGGCGGACTCGTGACCAGCGGCCAGATCACGGGACTTGGAAACACCGGCGCCATCTCCTACAGCACCACGACGGCCGGTGGGGCCAGCCTGCTGTTGAAACTGGGCGCTCGAAGCGATCAGGTGCAAGTGACCGGAGCCGTGGCCAATGCGCAGGTGTTTGTTTTTGGAGGCGACGGCAACGACACGGTCAACGTGGGTAACTCTGGCGATCCGTTAAGCGCGCTCAGCGGAATCGTTGGCTTCTTCGGCGAAGGCGGCACGAGCGACACGCTCCATGTGTTCGGCGTCGCGACTCCGCCCGATGCGGGTGAAATCAACCCGAATCAATTGACGGCGATTGCCCTGACCGGTCTCGGCTCGGGAACGAACACACTGGTCGCGACCCATAACGACCAGTTCGGCGCGGGATATACGATCAAGGATGTCTTAAATATTCCGGCGCTGTTGAACACGGTTGCTCCTGGTCAAATCGCCACATTTGCCGATCAGTTAGCTGAACCAACGAGGAACATCGACCGGTTCGTGGCGAACAGTCTGTCCGCGGCCACCGCGGGAGCATTGTTTGGATATCAGGTTGGCGACGAGATCGTCTACCAAGTCAATGCACCGGGCACAACGCCGATCGCCGGTTTGACGAACGAAGCGGTCTATTTCGTTAGCGCTATCGATGCGACCTCGGTTCAACTTGTACCAAGTTTGAACAACGGTAGCCAACCGATCGCCGTTCCCAGATCCTCGATCGGCCAGACACAACTCGTAACGCTTGCCAAGATCGACCCGGACCACCGCGTCATCATCCAGGTATCGCCAACGGCCACGTTTGCGGGCAACGAGTCCGTTGTCGACAATCGAATCGTCTTCGCGAGCGATCACGAATTGACCACCGGACAGGCGGTTGTCTACCGCCGTGGTGTCGGCAATGCGCCGATCGGCGGCCTGACGGACGGCCAGTTGTATTACGTCATCAAGGTGGACGCCACCAGCGTTCAACTGGCCTCGCCGTCCGCGAGAACCACGCCACTGCCGCTGTCGAATCCCAGCGAGGGACCCTCCGATACGTTGGTCGTGAACGGCACCGCGCTGTTCAACGGCATGACCGACGTCCAGAACGATCGCATTTCTTTCGCAGCCCCGCACAACTTCAGCACTGGCCAAGCTGTTGTGTACCATGCTGGGAATATCGATAGCAGTGGCAATGCCAAGAACGTCGGCGGATTGACCGATGGTGGCACATACTATGTCATCCGAGTGAATTCGACGACGATTCAATTGGCGTCGTCGCTCTCGAATGCCAACAACGGCGCCTTTATCAGTCCGCTCGCAGCCATTGGCACGACAGCGACGAGCGCCGATTCGCTGACGACGGCTCGATCGTTTTTCCAGTCGAGCATCGCAAACAGCCAGATTGTCTTCGCGGGGCAACATGGTTTTGCCGAAGGACAAGCTGTGGTTTACAACCGCGGCGACGGCAACCAGAGTATTG
>CAIXSC010000924.1 GCA_903921945.1 uncultured Planctomycetaceae bacterium | reverse complement strand
TGCAGCGTTCGTCATGCGAGCGTCCGGATCGAAAACAGAAAATCGAACAAGCGCTCGCGGCCGTCGCTGGCCGGGTCGTGCGAGTGGAATTCATGGCGTTGGCCAGCGAAGCGAAGGCGGTCGAGCGAAAGGCGGGGCCCGTGTCGCGGGTCGCGCGAATCCGCGAACGCGAAAAGCACCCAATGGTGCAGCAGGCCCGATCGATGTTCGATGCGGAAATCGTCGATGTCGTCGAACCCCGGCCGGAGGCCAGTTGATCCGTGACGAACGGGCTCCGACGGACTGATTCCGACGGACTGATTCCGACGACCGGGTTCGGACGACCGGGTTCGGACGACCGGGCTCGGACGAACGGGGTGGGGCGGGCGTGTCGGGACATGCGGGTCGAGAGGGGATGGGCTGGGTCGGTTGAAAGGTAGGGCGAACGGACGTCGATGGCGCAGATTTCCGAATCAGTAACGCGGGTGATCGAGGAGTTCAGCAAGCTGCCGGGAATTGGCCGGAAGTCGGCTGAGCGGTTGGCGTACCACGTGTTGCGCGTCCCGAAGACCGAGGCGTTGGCGTTGGCCGACGCGATTCGCAATGTCCGGGAAAACGTCCGTTACTGCCGCGTCTGTTACAACCTGGCGGAAGGTGAAGAGTGCGCCGTGTGCCGCGATCCGCAGCGGGATCGATCGCTGTTGTGCGTGGTTGAGCAGCCTCGGGACTTGATGGCGTTGGAACAATCCGGCGCCTTTCGCGGCCTCTACCACGTTCTGCTCGGCAAAATCGCGCCGCTCGAACACATGGGCCCCGATCAATTGACTCTGGAGGCCTTGGTGGATAGGGTTCGGCTAGGTAGTTTCAAAGAGGTGATCATGGCCACGAACCCAACGGTCGAGGGCGATGGCACCGCGCTTTACATTTCCAATCTGCTGGCCGAGTACCCCGTGAAGTTGACGCGACTCGCCCGCGGCATCACCACCGGCAGCATTCTGGAGTACACCAACAAGGAGATCCTCGCCGACGCCCTGTCAGGCCGGCAGAAGTTCTGAGTCGTCCTATGCGTTTGTCCCTAGGCCTGGAAGCTCGGCAGGTTCAAGTCCAAAAGCTGGCGCCGCGGATGATCCAGTCGATGGAGATTCTGCAGTTGCCCATGCTGGCGTTGCAGGACCGTATCGACCAGGAATTGTCCGAAAACCCGCTGCTGGAACTCGCCCCTCCCGGCGACGGCGACGGGTCGGGCGATGCTTCCGGCGATGCTTCCGGCGACAACACGAGCGATGGCGCCGGGGATGGGGCCGGCGAAATCTCCGGCAGCGACTCCAGCGGCGACGGAACGGGCGGCGACGCGAACTCGGGAGCGGACGACAACGGCGGGGCCCTCGCCGAAGACCGCTCCGATGGCGAACGCGAGATGGTCGTCGACACCAAAGAGGCGACCGACGATTTCGAACGCTTGGTCGATCTCGACCGCGAGGTGCCCGATTTCTTCGACGAGTCGCCACGGCGGTCGGTCAATCGCCTGGATGAAGACTCGGATCGCCGCCATGACGCGATCGCCAACATCGAATGCCGGCCCGATACGCTCAACGACCACCTCCTGCGACAGCTCGCCGATGTCGACATGGATGACGAGTTGCGGGACCTTGCCGAACGCATCATCTCCACGCTCGACGCCCGCGACGGCGGCTATCTCCGGGTCAGCCTTCGCGATCTGTTGCCGGCGGACGCGACCACCGATCAGTTGGAACTCGCGGAATGGGCTTTGGAAGTTGTCCAGCAGTTGGAGCCGGTGGGAGTTGCCGCTCGCAGTCTTCGCGAATGTCTGCTGTTGCAGTTGCGCCCCGAGATGCCGCACTTCGAAGCGCTGCGGAAGATCATCGAAAACCATCTGGAGGATCTTCGCGACAACCGTTTGCCGGTGATTCAACGCGCGACCGGCTACTCGATCGACCAGATCAAAACGGCGTGGACCGAACTCCGAAGACTGAACCCCAAACCAGGGGCTCGTTTCGCCGACGCCCAAGTCGCTACGATCACACCCGATATCGTCGTCGATAAAGACGCCGAAGGGCGCTACCAAGTGGTGCTCGACGACGACCGCACCCCCACGCTGCATATCAGCGAGTACTACCGGCGGCGGCTGGCCAGCGGCGAAGCGACCGCCGAAGAAAAGGAATACATCAAACGAAAGATCAGCGCGGCCCAGTGGTTGATCGAATCGATCGAGCAGCGTCGGAACACGATCATCAAAGTGGCCCAAGCCATCGTCGACTACCAAACCGCGTTCCTGGACGACGGCCCCGAGCACATTCAGCCGCTGAAAATGCAGCAGATCGCTGAAAAGGTCGGCGTGCATGTCACCACGATCAGTCGCGCCGTCGACGACAAGTGGATCCAGACACCCCGCGGCATCCTCCCGCTGCGACGCTTTTTCGTCGGCGGCACTCAGAGCGAGGATGGTGAAGATGTCGCCTGGGACATCATTCGCATCAAGCTGCAAGAGATCGTCGACCGCGAAGACAAATCCGCACCGCTGAGCGACGACGATCTGGTGCTCGCCCTGAAAGGCCAAGGGCTCACCGTCGCCCGCCGCACCATCACCAAATACCGCCAAAAGATGAACATCCCCAGCTCGCGGCAACGCCGCGAGTGGACCAATCCCTAGAGCTTGAGCGGCGACCTAGAGCGGCTCAACAGAGCGGCGGCTGCGGAGAGCGGCTCGTTAGCAGGGCTCCATCGCAGGGTTCATCAAAGCGGCTCATCAAAGCGGCTCAGCAAAGCGGCTCATCAAAGCGGTTCATCAAAGCGGCTCAGCGGTTTTCGTACAGTCCGAGCAGCGCTTGCAGCAAGTCGACGACCTCGCCCTTGCGTTTCACGCACAGATACGGCCGCACGGTTTGAGCGGCCACGCTGTCCGCTACATGTCCGAGCAATCCGCCGGCGCGGGGCGTGAGGCCATGCGAGCCGACGACGATCAGGTCGGCGTCGGTCTCGATCGCCGCGCGGGCCACCGCTCGCGGCACCTGTTCCGACTCGTCGAAGCGAATCGCGTGTTCGAGGCCCTCGAGTGGATTCGGGGCGGGGCCGGCAAGCAGGAATTCGAACCAGCGTTTCCGCGACTCCGACCGCTGAATCTCGATGAATTCGTCCACGCTGCGGCCGGCCAAATGCGGCAACGACGGCAAGGCAAAAACATGCTCGACCGTCAACTCGCCCTGCGGCGCCGCGCGGCGAATCGCGGCGGCCACTCGCAACGCGTCCCGCGAGTGCTCGGAGAAGTCGCACGCGGCCAACACCCGCTGGTAATCGGCCGCGGCGCCTTCCGGCACGATGAGCACCGAGCAGGGCGCTTTCCACTGTAGCTTGCGCACGGCATCGCTCAGCGAGTCATGCTCGTCCCGCGGCCTTCGGCCGATCACCAGACAGTCGGCTTTGGTTTCCGCCGCCAACTGGACCAGCTCCGTCACCCGGTTCCCGTGCCGGATCACGGCTTGCAAGTTGGTCGCGGTCGGCATCAGTCCGCGATACTCGTCGACCAACCGCGAGAGCTTCTCTTCGATCGTCCGTGGCGCTTGGGCCGGCGAAGAGGAACTCGAGGAAGCGATCGACGCGGAGCCAGCGGGCGAACCGCCGGCGGAAGATGCCGCGACATGGACGGCAAGGACCGAGCGAGCGTGGAACAACGAGGCCAACTTGGCGGCATGTCGGAGCACGGTCGCATCGCGGCGGTCGAGGGCGACGGCCGCGAGAATCGTGGGGGAGGCTTGCATGGCGTGTTCCCTTTACTTGGTCTCGTTCCAATAGATCTTCACATTGTGCGTCTGGCGGCCGACCGCGACCACGTCCACTCGGCCATCGCCGTTGAGATCGCCCGCCGCCAGGTCCTCGATCGCCACGCTGCCCGGGTCGACGACGGTGCGCGACCAGGTCGTACCGGCGGCGTCCCGCGGATCGTACACGCGGAGTCCTCGACGGTTTTCCGGGCTCTGGTCATCGCGGACGCCGATCAGCAGTTCCTCTTCGGGATCGCTGTCCAGATTCGCGCACACGACACCGTGGCCCCAAAGCAGTTTGTCGTCCAGAACTTGACGGCGCCAGAGCCATTCGCCGGTCGCTGGCCGCGGACTTTCCGGGCGGGTGTAGACCACCACTTGCGAACCGTGCCACGGTTCGATCGTCGCGATGTAGTCGCCTTTGGCGAGCTGCCCCCGTTTGATTTCGCTGGCGCCTCGATTGGGCGATGTTTCCTGGTTTCCGGTGCCGATCCGCGTCCGCCGCCAGGGACTGGTGCCGAGCGCCGCGTTGCCCGGCCGTTCCAACAAATGCACCCCCTCGAAACTGACGACCAGCAGTTCCGTCCGGCCGTCGCCATCGATGTCGGTCGGCGCGATGTTGTGGGAAACGTGCAGGGCGTCGTCGAGCACATGCGGCGTCCACGGGCCTTTCACGGGATCGGCGGGGATGGAATACGCGAGCAACCGCACGCCCTTTTCTTGGAATGAAGGACGGGTCGTGCCGCGCCCCATAAGCGGCGAGACAATCAGTTCGGGACGCGAGTCGCCATCCAGATCGGCGAATTGCATGCGATGCACGGTCGGCTCTTCGCCGATCGGATACAGATTCCACGGTTTGCCCGGCGAGTCGCCTCGGCGGATCCACTGGATCGTGCCGCCCGTGTTCGTATCGAATGGCCGCCAATCGGCGCCGACGGCGAAGTCCAACTGCCCGTCGCCGTCGATGTCGGCCGGCGC
>CAIXSC010000923.1 GCA_903921945.1 uncultured Planctomycetaceae bacterium | reverse complement strand
GGACCACGTTTTCAATAAACGTGAAGTCGCGGGACTGGCGCCCGTCGCCATACAACGTGAGCGGCTGCCCAGCGAGCAACGCGTCGATGAAACGCGGAATCACCGCCGCATACGCTCCCTGCGGGTCCTGCCGCGGCCCGAACACATTGAAGTACCGCAAGGCGACAGTTTCCAAACCGTACGATCGGTGAAACGCCAAGCCATACAGTTCGCCCGCCAGCTTCGCAGCCGCGTACGGGGACAGAGGCGACGGCAAGTCGCTCTCGCGCTTCGAAGAGGTTGGCTGGTCGCCGTAACAACTGCTCGACGCCGCGTAAACAAACCGTCTCGCGCCCGCTCGTCGGGCCGCGTCCAACATGACCAGCGTCCCCGTCGCGCACGCCGCATGGCTATCGAGCGGCGCGTCGATGCTCCGCGGCACCGAGGCGAGCGCCGCTTGGTGGTACACCACATCGACGCCCACACACGCCCGGGCCGCGGCCACCGGATCCACGACACTGCCCTCGTGGAATTCGAACCGTCCAGCAACGGCCGCCAGATTCGCCCGCTTTCCCGTGCTCAGGTCGTCCAGCACCACGACCTGCTCGCCCCGCGCCACCAACGCCTCGACCAAATGCGAGCCAATGAAGCCAGCGCCACCGGTGACCAACGACCGCCCCATGCGTCACGCCTTGAGAATCTTTTCCCGTCCCTCGGCCACTCGCGCCGTCGCGTTCCGCGTATCGACGATCAACCGCGAATGCCTCACGATCTGATCGTAATCAAAGGCCGAATGATCGGTGACGATAATCACCAAGTCCTGCGCGGAAAGATAATCGGCGGTCAGCTCCCGGCTCTCCCAGTCGATACTCGCCCGCGAAAGCGCGGGCCGACGCCGCATCGCCGGCAGAACAGGCACATGCGGATCGCTGTAGCTCAGCACCGCTCCGCGTTCCGCCAGCAGTTCCAGCAGTTCGAAAGCGGGGCTCTCCCGCGGATCGTCGACATCGCGTTTGTAAGCCACGCCCAGCAAACAGATTCGACTGCCACGCACCGGCTTGCCGGCGTCGTTCAGTCCTTCCACCACCTTGTCGACGACATACCGCGGCATCGCCGTGTTGATTTCACCGGCCAGTTCGATGAACCGCGTCGACAAACCGTGCTTCCGAGCGACCCAGCTCAGATAAAACGGATCGATCGGGATGCAATGGCCTCCAAGCCCCGGCCCCGGATAAAACGCCTGGAACCCGAACGGCTTTGTCTTCGCCGCGTCGATCACCTGCCACACATCCAGCCCCATGCGATCGCAAAGCACTTTCAGTTCGTTGACCAGCGCGATGTTGACCGCCCGATAGGTGTTTTCCAGAATTTTACATGCCTCGGCCACTTCGCAATTGTCGACCGGCACGACCTGCACCACCGCGCGGGCGTACAGCGCGCAAGCCAACCGCGCGCTCGCCGCGTCCATGCCGCCCACAACCTTGGGAATCGACCGCGCCGAGTGACGCGGGTTGCCCGGATCCTCGCGTTCGGGACTGTACGCGAGGAAGAACTCATCGCCCAGCCGCAAGCCGCGTTCCGCCAATAGCGGCGCGACCACATCGCGCGTTGTCCCCGGATACGTGGTGCTCTCCAGCACCACCAACTGCCCCGGCCGCAGCGTCGCCGCGATTCGGCGAGTCGATTCCTCGACAAATCCAAGATCCGGATCGCGGCTCTCGCTCAAGGGCGTCGGCACGCAAATCAGCACAACGTCCGGTTCGCCGAGCCGCGTGTGGTCCGCCGTCGCTTCAAACCGCCCCGCCGACAGCCACTCGGCAATCCATGACGACGGGATATGTCCGATATAGCTTTCGCCCCGATTGAGCCGCTCCACTTTGCGAGCGTCGATGTCGAACCCAAGCGTCCGGAAACCGGCCTGCAAAAACGCTTGCACCAACGGCAAACCAACATAGCCAAGACCGATCACGCCGACCAAAGCTTCGACGCGCTCGATTTTCTCCGCTAGTTCATCCACAATCGGCATGTTTGCCCCCAGGGACAAAGCGGCTCGGTCGAACATCCGCCAAGGTCAGTTCACGCGAGGATCAGGCGGCGAAGGCACACGTCCCAACGCAGGCCGAAGAATCTGGGCTCCGATCCGATCGACCGTCTGCTCCCACAAATCCTCGCCCTCGTAAAACGCCACTTCGCCCGCGGCGGAAGCGACCAGCCAGCCTCCCTGAGCCAGTTCGCGATCCAGTTGCTCAGGCCCCCAGCCAGCGTAGCCCACATAGAGACGAAAGGGATGCTCCGATTGCCGCAACAACCGCGTGAGATTGCGGCGGGTCGTGGCAATATGCAGTTCCGGCGTGATCTGCGTGTCCGACCAATTCTCAAAGTTATGAATTCCGATCAGGGCGTTGCCGACCGGCCCGCCCCAGTACAACGGCGATTCGCTGGGACACGGCCCCTCTTCGATCGACTTCCAGACCTCGCTGAGCGTGCTGGGCGTGGGACGATTGAGCACCAACCCGATCCCGCCGTCGCTATCGTGCTGCAACATCAAAATGACGGTGCGAAAGAAGTTTCCATCGCCCAGCTTGGGCGATGCCACCAACAGATGCCCGCGTAGCGAAATGGCCATGCCAGCGACTCCGTCACGCCCCGCCGGAGCTCTTCCAGGTTTCCCGCCAGACGCAACCGGCCCAGGACCAGCCAACGCCAAAGCCGATCAGCAAGTTCGCCGCTCCCGGTCGCAGCCCGCCACTGCGTCGCAAACTGTCGATCAAAATCGGCAACGTCGACGAAACCGTGTTTCCTACCGTTTCCATCGCCAACGGAATTTTTTCCGCCGGCACACCGAGGCTTTCCCGCAGCTCCGCCAGCATTTTGTAGGTCGCTTGATGGAGCAAATACAGGTCGACGTCGTCGCGAGTCAGTTGGGCGGCCTCCAGGATTTGATCAACCAGCCGCGGCACCGCCGCCACCGTGAAACTGATCAAGCTCGGACCGTCCATGTATAGATCGCTCGGCCAGCGATGCCGATGGCGGGGACGGATCGCGTTTTCCGGCAGTCGGGCCCCGCCCTTGGCGACCAGCAACGTATCGGCGCCTTTGCCGTCCGTGCCAAACCGAAACGCGGACATGGAAGGCGTGTCCGCCGCTTCAATCAACGTCGCCGCCGCCGCGTCGCCAAAAATCGTCCGCAGGCTGCGATCGGCCGGGTGAATGAATTTCGAATACGTCTCCGCCGTCAACAAGAGAACGCGGCGAGCAGCCCCGGATCGAATCAGGCCATCGGCGAGCGCCAAACCGTAGACGAACCCCGAGCAGCCCAGATTGAAGTCGAGCGCTCCGACAGTCGTCGGCAATCCGATCCGCTCTTGCAGCAGGCACGCCGTCGTCGGCAGCGGGTAGTCGGGAGTTTGCGTGCAGAGCAGCAGGAAATCGATCGAAGCGCGGTCGATTCCGTACTCGCGAAAAAGTTTTTCCGCCGCCCCGACCGCCAAGTCGGAAGCGCATTCGCCGGGAGCGGCGATGTGGCGGGCGCGAATACCCGTCTTTCGCGCGATGACGTCCATATCCCAATCGGGACACTCGCGTTTGAGATCCTCGTTGGTCTCCACGCGTTCGGGTAGATGAATCGCAATCGGACCAATCGCGGCATGCTTCACGAGCGGCATCCTTGGCATCTTGGAGCGGACACGATACCTAGCCATTCCCCAGGGGTCAATTCCGCCCCGGCGCATCGTGGCCGCTCTGACTGCCCGAATTTCGTTTCCACCTGCGTGCCGACCACCGGAACATTCGAAACAATCGGAAAAATCGGTAAAGCCGTCCGGGCCGGTTCGCCGAAATGAGCGAAGCCGCGTCACTGCCGACGCGCGGCCGCAAGCAGCCGCTGACCCGCACTTTGGCGGACTTGCCACCCCGCACCTCGACCTTCCTGGATACAACCATGCGTTTCGCCGAGCCGTTGGTGGATATCCATTGCCATCTCATCCCCGAAATCGACGACGGCGCCCGCAGTTGGCACGAAGCTTCGTTGATGGCCCGGCTGGCTGCCACTGACGGTATCCAGACGATCGTCGCCACGCCGCGTCAACTGGGCGTCTACGCGCACAACCAGGGAGCACTAATCCGGCAGCGGTCGAGGCAACTTGCCGAATGGCTCCGCACCGAGGGAATTCATGTCACCGTCGTCGCCGGGTCCTACGCGTACTGCGAGGACGGACTGGCGGAAAAAATCCGCGACGGGGAAGTCGTCACGCTCGCCGACCATGGCCGGCATGTGCTGCTGGAATTGCCGCCAGCGCCGTTTCCGATCCTGGACCGCGTTCTCGACTCGCTGGAGGAGGCCGGGATCGTCGCGATCCTCGCCCAACCCGAGCGGCACGGCGTGCTGCAGCGGCACCGGCATCGACTCGAACGGCTGGTCGATCGTGGCTGCCTCCTGCAAATCGGCGCCGACAGCCTGGTCGGGGCGTTTGGTTACCAAGCCCGCAGCCTGGCGGAATGGCTGCTCCGCGAGCGGCACGCGCACTTCGTTGCCAGCGACGCCCGCGGCGCGATTTCCCGCCGCCCGCTGCTGCGGCAAGCTTTCGAACATGTCGCCGACCTCACCGACCTGGAGACGGCCCGCGACCTGCTCTGCCGCCATCCGGCCGCCGTGATCGCGGGTGAATCGATCGCCCCGACGCGTCTTGCTCCGCACCGCCGGGTGCAGATCGCCTGGAACCGCTGGTTCGGCACACGCCGCGCCGCTTGAACGATGGGCCAGGAAGCGACACAATGCCGGCCGGCGGCGATTCAGGCGGCGTCCCCAGGACGCCCCGCGCCGACCGCTAGGAATGGATTCCGATGTCACAGCCCCTTCCATCCCTCGTTGAACGCGATACCCGCTGGTCGCGACGCCACGCGCTGGCAGTCGCCGCTCGCTGGTTTTCGGCGCCGCTCATGCTCGCCGGTGCGGCTGGAAGGTCGGCGGCGATGGCTGGCGAGCGTTGGTTTGACGAACGCGAACTCGGGCCGGTGCAGGTTCACGCCGATTTTTCGCTCGCCCCGCACACCGGCCTATTGACGGAAGTCACGCGGTTGCAAGCCGATCTCCGCGCAACACTTGAACTGCCTCGGCTGGAAGCCCCGATTCACGTGTTTCTGTTCGAACGGAAACCGGTGTATCTGGCGTACCTGCGCGAGTACTTCCCGCGAGTGCCGTACCGACGGGCGCTGTTCATCAAGGAACGCGGACCGGGGATGGTGCTGGCGTTCCGCAGCCCCGAGTTCGAAGTCGACTTGCGGCATGAAACCACGCACGCCATGCTCCACGCCGTGCTCGCCGACTTGCCCCTCTGGCTCGACGAAGGCCTGGCGGAATACTTTGAATTGCCGGCCGATCAGCGAGCAACTGGCAACCCGTATCTGACCCATGTCCGGTGGCTCGCCTGGGCCGGCCAATCACCGGCGTTGGAACCGCTCGAGACGCTGTCCGAGTTAAACGACATGGGCCGCGGCGAATACCGAGCCGCCTGGGCCTGGGTCCATTTCATGCTGCACGGGCCACCGGCGGCCAAGTCCGAATTGATTCGCTACTTGGCCGACTCCCGTTCCGCCCTGCCCACGGATCCATTCAGTGTGCGGCTCCGCAGCGCCATTCCCGAGCGCGATAAACTGTTTTCCGCGCATTTCAAACAGTTCAAAAGCTAGGGCCGCGACGGCCCGCTTGGGGAGTCGAACATGGCGGCGGTGCTCGTCACAGGCGCGGCTGGATTTATCGGCGCCCACCTGTGCCTGGCGCTCGCCCGCCGCGGCATCGAGGTGGTCGGCGTCGACAACCTCAACCCGTACTACGACGTCCGGCTGAAACACGCCCGGCTCGAATGGCTGGCGCCTTTCCCTAACTTTCGCTTCGAAACCGTCGACGTCGCCGACCGAGCGGCTGTTGAGCGGCTGTTCGAACAGGGCCCCTTCGAGTTTATTCTGCACATGGCGGCGCAAGCCGGCGTCCGCTACGCCACCGAGAACCCGCATGCCTACGCCGATAGCAACCTCTCCGGTTTCCTCCATATTTTGGAAGGCTGCCGGCGGCGGCCACCGCGGCATTTGGTGTACGCCTCGTCCAGTTCCGTGTACGGCGCGAATACGCAAACGCCGTTCGCCGAGCACCACCACGCCTCGCATCCCGTCAGCTTGTACGCCGCCACCAAGCGAGCCAACGAGCTGATGGCGCACGCCTACAGCCACTTGTACGGACTGCCTGTGAGCGGTTTGCGGTTTTTCACCGTTTACGGCCCGTGGGGCCGACCGGACATGGCGCTGTTCAAATTCACGCGCGCGATCCTCGATGGCCAGCCGATCGATGTCTACAACCACGGTCGCCAACGCCGCGATTTCACCTACATCGACGATGTCGTCGAAGCCACACTGCGAGTCATGGAGGCGATCCCGGCACCCAATCCATCCTGGGACAGCACCCACCCGCACCCCGCGGATGCCGCCGCCCCGTGCCGCATCCTGAACATCGGCAACCACTCGCCGGTGCCGCTGCTCGACTTTATCTCCGCCTTGGAACAATGCCTCGGCCGCCGCGCCGAACTCCGGTTGCTACCCGCCCAGCCCGGCGACGTCCCCGAAACCCACGCCGACTGCCACGCGTTGGAAACACTAACCGGTTTCCGCCCCGCAACACGCATCGAAGACGGCATCGCCCGCTTCGTCGCCTGGTACCGGGAACATTACGACCACCACGCGTGAGGACGATCGACCACGAAATCTTTGGAACCACGAAGAGCTTCGAACCGCGAAGAGTTTGGAACCACGAAGAGTTTGGAACCACGAAATACACGAAACACACGAAAGGCGGAAAGACGCGAAGGGCGGAAAGACACGAAAGGCGCAAAGATACGAAAGACGCAAAGACACGAAAGGCGTAAAGACACGAAAGACGCGAGGGGCGAGAGTGGCGTTCATCTTGGAGCGTGTGACAGTTGCTAGCGACCGAGCATGCGGAAGACGAGGTCGATCGCCCGCATTCGCTCGTCGGCCGCCAAGCTGTCAGGAATCGTCGTTCCGCCCGTGGATCGATCCATCGCAGGTGTGATGGCCGACTTGGCGCCAGGCGTCACCGGCTGCGGAAGCGGCACGGCGGCGGACGAAGCCAACGGTATCGTCGCGATCGTGGCACTCTCCCCATCGCCCACCACAACTCGTGGCAAAGTCGAGTCGGTCGGAGCCACGGCCGGGAACTGCGGGATACGAATGCGGGGCACTCGAAAGGGCGGCTGATCGTCGGCAATCGGCTCGCGAGCTGTCACGCTGTTCGAGACATAGGAGTTTTCCGCCTGCGATTCGATCCAAGCGATCGTCCGCCGCAGGTCGAACACCGCGAACTCGATGCCCGTCGCGCCATCGACTCGCGTGTCCGCGCCGGCGCGCAACGCCTCTTCGAGCTGTTCGACGGTCGGTTCGCCCAGCCCAGCCCCGCTCCATGCCTGACGGGCGAGCACGCTGGCCGCCGCCACCTGCGGGGCCGCCATACTCGTGCCGCTCGTCGCCCAGTAGTCGTCGTAGCGACCATCCGCGCCGGTGAGAAAATCGGGGACCGTGCTGACCACCGTTTCGCCAGGAGCCGCCAAGATCCCCGCCTGCCGCTCGCTGAAGCCCGCCAGCCGCCCTGAGCCGTCCACCGCCGCCACCGGCGTCACCCATTCGCTCGACGCCGGATACCCAACGCCGGTCGTCGATTTCGCGCCGAAACGATTGCCGGCCGCCACCGCGACGAACACACCTTCTTCATGCAAGCGCCGCAAATCGTCTTCCAGCGCCGACCGCAAGGATTGTTCGGCGTTTCCCCCAAGAGCGCCAAGCGACAGGTTCACCGTCGTAATCGGCCACGCGAACGACGTGCGATGATCGCTCACCCAACGCAATGCCGACTCGATCCATTCCGGCCGCGTCGTCCCCTGATCGTCGAAGACCCGCAACGCGACCAACGCGACCTCGGGGGCCACTCCCGATCGACTACCATCCTGCCCGCCCACAATTCCCGCCACATGCGTTCCGTGGTACCCGGCCGGCGCATCGTCGTTCGGATCCACGTCGCCTTCCGCAAAATCAAAACCGCCAACCACTCGAGCCGTCGGTCCCAATCCGCCTCCGAAAGCCTCGTGCCGATACGCAATCCCGCTGTCAATGATGGCGACGATCTGCCCCTTACCCGTGAGCCCACGCGCCGCGAGCCAATCGCGGTCCGCCGCCGACAGGATTGCAGGAGCGCTCGACCAGCGACTGGGCAACGTCGACTCAAAACCTGTCGCGACCGACACCAGTGCCGGCGCGGAAGCCCCCACCGGCACAAGCGGCGCGTCCACGATCGTGTTCGAGAACGATTCGCCCAGTCGGTCGGTGGACACCCCCGCCGGCAGGCAAACCATAAGCCCATGATCCTCAAGAATGGCCACCGTCGACTTGTCCTCCACGACCTTGGTCCCAATCGAGCTAGCCCAAACCGGCCGGATACCGACCGATCTCATGCCAACT
This sequence comes from uncultured Planctomycetaceae bacterium, assembly GCA_903921945.1. Taxonomy (GTDB): domain Bacteria; phylum Planctomycetota; class Planctomycetia; order Pirellulales; family Pirellulaceae; genus CAIXSC01. The sequence continues at coordinate 3,564 of CAIXSC010000923.1, read as the reverse complement.
CGAAGCGCCGGATCGGAACCCTCGATCGCAAACTGCTGGTTCGCAAACTGCTGGATCGCGAGCTGCTGGATCGCGAGCTGCTGGATCGGGAACGGGTCGGGTGTGGAGTTCGCTGCCACGGGAGTCACGGGCGCGAACTTTTCCGGCATGAACTGTTCGACGAGCAACTTTTCGTCAGCGAGCCTTTCCGACGCCGAGCGTTCAGCCGTCGCCGGGACGGCTGCGGCGGCGCCGGTCCAAGCAGCGAGCAACGTTCGGGGTTCCATCCGCTCGACCCCTAACTCCGTGCGGCGACGCGCTCGATTGCGGAACGGAAGTTTGCTTTGGGAGGCACCGGCTTCGTCGAACGCGTTCATCCCCGTGCTCCACAGACCCGACCGGCGACTCGGGGAAATACTCAGCCCCGCAATGTGCCAGTTTCGAACTTCACTTTACACCGGGAGGTCGTTGGAGCAATTCGAGTTGCTGGCAACCTGTAGCGGTTAGGCAAGTTAAATGCGGCACAATTGGTGTGCTCGACCCATTCGCCCTGCCCGTCCGAAGGTACAGGTTAGGGATGTGTCGATCGTTTCACCCATGCCGCGAGGGAATGCGACGTGAGTGCCGCTCAGTACGCGCGTTACCTGTTTCTAACCCGGATGTCCAAACCCGCTTCGGATCGCGAGATCTTGAAGTGGGTTTACGACAATCGCCCGCGATCGATTGTTGAAATCGGAGTCGGGCAGGCGGTGCGGACGCAGCGAATGTTGGAACTGCTGACGCACCATCTACCGCCAGCGGAAATCCGCTACACGGGGGTCGATCTCTTCGAAGCTCGTGGATCGAGCACTCCGGGCCTGTCGCTGAAAGAAGCGTTTACGGTGCTGCGATCACTCGGGGTGAAAGCCCAGTGGGTTCCCGGGGATCCCTACTCGGCGCTCGGCCGCGTGGCGAACAACCTCGGAAACACCGACCTGTTGTTGGTCTCGGCCGACCAAGACGCCGAGTCACTCTCGCACGCCTGGGCATTCGTGCCGCGAATGCTTCACCCGCAGTCGGTGGTGTTCCAGGAAGTGTTGACGCCGAAAGGGCCGGCCTTCGCTCGCGTGACTGCGGCCGAGGTGGAACGGCGGGCGCGCGAGCACCATCGTTCCAAGCGGCGGGTCGCCTAACACCTTTGAAAGTCATACCGCGATGAGCAAGCGAGTCGTCCTGTTGGTCGGCGATTTTGTGGAAGACTACGAAGCGATGGTGCCGTTCCAGATGCTGTTGCTGGCCGGCTACCAAGTTGACTCGGTCTGTCCCGGGAAAAAGGCCGGGGAGACCGTGGCCACCGCTGTCCATGACTTTGAAGGACACCAAACCTACAGCGAAAAGCCGGGTCATCGTTTTCGGATCACTTGCGACTTCACCGCCGACTTGGCGAGCCGCTTCGACGCTCTGGTGGTGCCGGGCGGCCGCGCTCCCGAATATCTGCGACTGGACGCGGAAGTGCTGCGCATGGTTCGTGAATTCCATGCGGCTGGAAAGCCGATCGCGGCGATTTGCCACGGCGCCCAGTTGCTCGCCGCCGCCGGTGTTCTGGCGGGCAAGCATTGTTCGGCCTACCCGGCTTGTCGGCCGGAAGTGGAACTCGCGGGCGGCACGTTTGTGCCGGCCAGCGCCGGCTTCGATAACGCGCATGTGGACGGCAATCTGGTGACCGCCCCGGCTTGGCCCGCGCATCCGGCTTGGATCCGGGGCCTTATTGGATTGCTCGGCGGCGTCACCATCGGCTGACACCCCATCACCGCCTCACGAACTCCGTTCATCTCACGAACGCCGTTCATCTCACGAACGCCGTTCATCTCACGAACGCCGTTCATCTCACAAACGCCGTTCATCTCACGACCGCCGTGAACCTCACGAACGCCGTGAACCGCGCGCACCTTACTCGGAAAAGGGAAGAAAAGGCGTCCCTGCCTACGCGGCCTCCATGCCGGCTTCCCCTCCCCGAGCTCGGGGGAACGTGATTCCCGAACGCGATGCGACCAAATCGCGTTGACAACTCGGCGAATTCCAACGACTCGGACCCATCGGCCCATTCCAACGCGTCACTTCGGACAACACCCAATCGGTCTGTTTTCGACTGGCCAGCATCCCATCCGGCCGGTTTCAACAGCCAAATCTCCGCGGCGCAGTTTTCCACCGGCCGCGTTCAACTTGCCTGCCAAGGATTCCAATCCAATTGTTCCGCGTTGGCTGCCTCCTCACGAGCCACGCCTAGGCGGCCACTCGCAGCCCGCGCGATTGCACGACCGTCCGCACCCCATCCACGAATTCTTCGAAGATGCGGATATCGAGCGCCGAGGCCGATTCGGATTCGGGATGGAATTGAGTTCCCAGCGCGAACCATTCTTCCGAATCGCTTTCGATCGCTTCGATGACCCCATCCGGGCAGCGAGCCGTCACGACAAACCCCGGCGCCAATTCGTCGATCGCCATGTGATGCATGCTGTTGACGCGGATTTCTCCGTCGCCGTAGACACGCGCCATCAGCGACCCGCGCCGCACGTTCAAGCCATGCCGATGAGCCCGATCCTGCGGGTCGAAGTGCGGCACCGCGCTCGGCAGATCCTCGGGGAGATGCAAGAACAGGTTGCCGCCCAGCGAAACATTCAGCAACTGCATGCCGACACCGATGCCGAACACGGGCATCCGCCGCTCGGCCACCAATCGCGCCAACATCCGGTCAAACGTCTCGCGACGCGGATCCAACAGCCGCACCGTCGGGTGCAACATGAAACCGTCCCGGCGCGGATCAAGGTCGGCGCCGCCCACCAACAACACACCGTCCAGGCGGTCGAGCACCGCCTGCAGGTCGTCTTCGTTGTCCATCGGCGGAATCACCACCGGCACACCGCCCGCCGCCAGTACACTGTCAAAGTAGTTAGCGGCCAGGAATGTGTACGCCGGCGAATCCTTCTTCATCGCGCGGAATTCGGCATTGATCCCAATCAGCGGCTTCGTGCTCATTCTGGAAACTCCTTTTTCAGAACGTGAACTGCCGGCCATGCGGCCGGACAAAAAGCAAGCGTGGAGTCCGTTCCGGGTGTCCGTCTGGGGCGGACGCCTTGATATCCCTATCTTTGGATGCTCCAACGCTCCCGAACCCGAATCCGCCAGCGGCCATCGCTGGCGACGACGGGGCGGAACTCTAGCGATCGTCGCGCGGCCCGGGCAACAATCCGACCCCATTTTCCGCCTTGCCCTCAACCAGCCACTACCAAGTGTGCTAGCACTCGGTGCTAGCACGAGTCCGGGATGGTGAACGCTCGCCGAGACCTCCGGGCCGGTGGTGGAACGGGCGATGGGTTGTGCCCAGTCCGCTGCAAGCCTTAACTCGCATCCAGCCAACAGGTTGGCCGGCGCGTCCAGCGGCAGCGCCAGCGACTGCACGGCGGCGGAGCCGGCATGCAGGGTCCGCTCGGGCATTCGCTTCCAGACGGTTCGCGTTTTACGGCCGCTTGATAGGGGCCGCGCGGGTCCACTATCCTGCTCGCCATGCGTTACCAGCATGTCTGCGTCGAATCGATCGGTTATTGC
>CAIXSC010000922.1 GCA_903921945.1 uncultured Planctomycetaceae bacterium | reverse complement strand
GCTCGCAGCCATTGGCACGACAGCGACGAGCGCCGATTCGCTGACGACGGCTCGATCGTTTTTCCAGTCGGGCATCGCAAGCAGCCAGATTGTCTTCGCGGGGCAACACGGCTTTGCCGAAGGACAAGCTGTGGTCTACAACCGCGGCAACGGCAACCAGAGTATTGGCCTTGTCGATGGACGCGTCTATTTTGTGAAATTGGTAGCCGGAAGACTCGACGCCATTCGCTTGGCGTCGACTGCCGACGGAGCCGCTCTGACACTGACCGCCACCAGCGGCAATACGGCGATAGACACATTAACGCCCGCGGCGTCGTTCGATCCATCCGCCGCCCACGTACGGGACGGGCAGATTGTCTTCACGAACGCGCACCATTTGCTGGGTGGCGAGCGAGTGCAATACAGGGTTGGCACCGGCAATTCGCCTATCGGCGGCCTGACAGACGGTCAACCGTACTACGTCATTCGGATCAACGACACGACCATTCAATTGGCCAACACGCCCGGTGGAACGCCGATCGCCTTGGATAACGAATCGACCGCGATCCTGACGCCGGTCGTGACCAAAGCGGTGTCCGAATTGCTGATCGAGGACTTGAACAAATTGATTTCCGGCACTTCGCTCTACGACGCCGAGCGGTTCGCCGGTGTCACTCTGCGTGCCGAAACAAGCCAATTGCTTTCGCAGTACCCACAAGGCAACCGCGTTCTCAATCGATTGCTACTCGAGGATGCCTATCCTTCGGGATTGCCGCGGATCGCGAGCGTGATGTCCGATTTTCCCGCTGCGGTCTATTTCGCCCAGCGGTTTGTGAATCGAGCGGGCAACGAGACGATGGTTAGCACGGTGGAAAATGTGCATGTGCATCTGGCAGGAACCAATAACGCCATGCAGGTGGACAGCACCTTTGGCGGAGCCACCTCGATCGATGGCGGCACGAATACGACAATCACACTGGCAAGTTCGACAAGCGGATTGCATCCGTCGACGCCGCGTCGTGTCGCGTTCCTGGACGGACGGGTTTCGCTTAGCGCCAGCGAAATCGTGATCGACGATTCCGGTAACGACCAGTCGACCCTCGGATCGTTCGCGGCGAACCAAGTGACGGGACTGGGGATGCCGGGATCCGTCACGCTGATCGGCACGCCGTCGACGACGATCAAGCTCGGAGCAAACGACGATCTGTTCTATCTGCCGACGACGGCCAACGGCCAGTCAGTACGGCTCGAAGCCGGCGGCGGCTATGACACGGTTTATGTCGGAACGACCCCTGGCGCGGAATCGTCCGGATCACTGGACGGATTGCTCGGCAGTTTAGTCATTGACGGTGGCGACGTGCTCACGGGCATCAACAAACTATTCTTGAATGATCCCGACACCACCGCGCCGCAGACTTACACCGTTGAGAACGATTACGACTGGAAATCGGGTACCAACAGCGCTAGCACGATCGACACAACGACCGTCAGTCGCTCAGGCCGGCCCGTTGTTCAATACCTCCACGCGGAAATCGTGGCGCTCAGCGCGGGTCGGGGCGGCAACACGATCGATCTTCGACAGACTCACCGCGAACAAAGCACCGACGGCAGCACGAGTTCGACGTTTTCGGTCAATGCCGGCGCCGGCGGCGACACGATCGCTTTGGGCGCCCCGGTAGGCGGCGCCGGTTTGTTTTCGATGGATGGATTCCAACAGGATGTCGTGGCGCCAACCTTCGTAGGCCCATCGCCTAGCCGGCGCGGCATTCCCATCCTTATCAATAGCCAGGGTGGCGCCGATACGGTGTTCATTCGCGACACCGCCAGCACGAACGCGACCAATTTGGCCTTCACGGTAGTCGGGTTCCGCGATCTCTTTCCCGAGGCGCCGGATGCGGCGTTCGATTACGCCGAAGTATTCGCTTCCGTTTTTGGCGAGAACCCGTTGAACCGGTCCTTCACGACGGTTGCCCTGGCCCAGAATCCGCAGCGGCCTGTCAATGTCAGCCTGCGGACAACAACGACCCAAGCCGAACGGCTGGCCGGAGAAAACCTGCTGCTAACCGTCTCGCTCGGTAACGGAGGTGCTGAGGGCAACGTGGTGCAGATGGCCTCCGCCGCCTACGACGTCGACCTTGTTGTCCATTCAGGAGACGGCAACGATACGATCAATGTCGAGAACGGGTTGCGTATGACCCATGGTCACACGCTGTCGTTCAACGCTGGTGGTGGCGACGACACAACGTATATCGACCTCAACGGCGTTTCGGTGATCGACCGTGGCGACCTTGCCCAGACCGTCACGGATGTGTCGTTTTCTCGCGAGGACGCCGACTCAGGTCGAGCCGGCCATGTTCCATTGGCGCCGGGAACCTACTATGTGGAAACTCGCTGGAACGGTTCTTCCTGGCAGTTCCGTGTGGTCGACGATAATGAAGTTCCGGTAGCTGTGGCGGATTTGACCGATGGCACTGGCGTGGCGTTCGTGGCGAATTGGCAGGATCTCGGCCAACTTCCGGTGGTCGATGGGCCGGATTCTGAACGCCCACTGGTTTCACGTTTCTTTTCCCACCGCGGTTTGGTGATTGATTTTAGTGGTCAATACCGAGCAACCGGTCCGAACATCTCCGATGCCGTTCGCCTGGATTTGTTTGCGGATTCCAATGGCGTCGCGAATGGTTTGTCGCTGGCTAAGCTGGGAGTGCTGGCGCGGACGGTCACAAACGTGAGTTTTTCGGCGGAGGAAGTGGATGCGAATCATGCACTGCCGCGCGGGACGTATTACATCGAGACGCAGTGGACGGACGGGACTTGGCAGTTTCGGGTAATCAGCGGTGACTCGGGGAATCCCGTCGCATTGCTCGATCTGTCAGATTCTTCCGGCACGAGTTTCACATCCGCATGGCAGCGCATTCGCAGTGTCGCGGCCGCTTCGAACGGGCGTCGCGTCTTTCATACGAAGACGGGACTTATCATTGAGTTTGGCGCCGAATACGAGTCTGGCGATCAGATCTCGGGTAGGGCCGCCGAAGTCCTGCTCGGAGTGCCCAACTCGCAGATGGCCTTTAGCTTGAACGGTGGAACACAAACAGTGGAGGGCGCGGGCGACACGCTGCGGATCGCCGGGGATGGCCATGCTATAGGGGCCGTCTACCAGCCGAGCAGCACTGTCGCAGGCGGTGGAACCGTCACCGTTTCCGGCAATACTTTCTCCTTCTCCGGCATCGAGCCATTGATTGTCCACGGCTTGCCTGATTTCACGATGCGAACGCCGGATCTCGCTGTCGCCGCAGTCATCAACAGCCAGGAACTGGCAACCGTGGACCGGCGCCAAGTGCAGTTGCATACGCTGACCGTCGATGGCCAGGTTTCATGGACGCAAAAGTCGCAATTCGTCATGGAGAACCCGGCGCTCGATCCGCGTCAACTCGGAAGGTCCATTGCCCTGAGCGACGATGGGCTGACCATGTTGGTAGGTGCCAAAGCCACGGCGGGCGGCGCCATGGCGGAGAATCTGGCGGACGGGATGGCGGTCCTCTACCGTTGGAGCCCCGTGGCGAACGCGTGGGTCGAGCAGGCCCGGCTCGTGCCGAACGACATGAATGTGGGGCTCAACCTTGGCGGAGACTTTGGGGCATCCGTGTCGATCGACGGCAATCGGCTGGTGATCGGTGCTCCGGGCGACGCGCCGTCGAGCGCGCCTGCCGCGACGTTCAATCCGTTGTCATTAGACCTTGCGAATAATGCTATCGTGTTCCCAGCGTCCCCTGGTTTGGCGGAAGG
>CAIXSC010000921.1 GCA_903921945.1 uncultured Planctomycetaceae bacterium | reverse complement strand
CGACGCGATCCTTGCGGTGAACGGTCAACTCGACCGGACCGTCGGCGGGCCTGCGGGAGACGACTTCACGATCCGTCGCCGCTCGCTCTATGTCCAAACCGCGCGCTGGCAGCGCGATAGTTACGCCAATCTCTTCGACGCGGCCAATCCGGATTCCTCGACGGAGAAACGCGTCACGAGCACGGTTTCTCCGCAGGCCTTGTTGCTTCTAAACCATCCTTGGATGCAGGACCAGGCTCGGCATTTCGCCGAACGGCTCGTGCGCGAAGTCCCCGCGGGTGACGCGGCCCGTATTGAACGCGCCTATCAACTGTTATTCGCTCGAAAGCCGAAGGACGTGGAACTCAACGTGGCTCAGACGATCCTGCAGGGAGCGGACCCCGCTGTGGCCAACGCGGGCTGGCTGGATCTGGCTCACGTGCTGTTGTGCAGCAACGAAATGATCTATGTGGATTGAGCGGGAATGTGGAGTTGGGAGTGCGGAGTGGCGAGTGGGGAGTGCGGAGTGCGGAGTGGGGAATGCGGAATGGGGAATGCGGAATGGGGAGTGCGGAGTGGGGAGTGCGGAATGGGGAATAGGGAGGGCTTGCGATGGATGGGCGGGGACGCGAGGGAAGTAATCCGTTGTTGGAACGAACTAAGTCCTTTGCTTTGCGAATCATTCGCCTGTGTAGGAGTATTCCCGAGGGGCGCGTTGAAAAAATGATTGCTTTGCAACTCATGCGTTGCGGCACGTCGGTGGGAGCCAACTATCGAGCAGCTTGTCGTGCTCGCTCGGCAGCCGAGTTTCGTTCGAAGTTGGGAATTGTCGAGGAAGAAACGGATGAGTCGATCTATTGGATGGAACTGATCATCGATAGCGGGATTATTCCCCAGGAGCGACTTTGCGATCTGCTCAATGAAGCCAACGAGATCCTCTCGATGGTAGTCGCATCCATCCGCACCAGTCGCAATAGAAGTGAAAAGTCGCTATTGAGAAGGAATCAGAAACCATGAATCCCACTCCCCATTCCCCACTCCCCATTCCGCATTCCCCACTCCCCATTCCCCATTCCCCACTTCCCATTCCGCATTCCCCACTCCCCATTCCGCATTCCCCACTGCCCATTCCGCATTCCCCACTCCCCATTCCGCATTCCCCACTGCCTCCCTCTCGACGTGCTTGGCTCCAGCATTCAGGCTGTGGGTTCGGCATGCTTGCGCTGGCCGGGCTTCTGAATGATGATTGCCGGGCGGACATGGCTGCGGATCGCAAAGGCAATCCGTTTTCAATCTTGCCAACGCATTTCCCACCACGCGCAAAACGGGTCATCTTCCTCTACATGCCAGGCGGACCTTCGCACGTTGATTTGCTCGACCCCAAGCCGCGTCTCGAGGTCGACAACGGCAAGCCGCTGCCGTTCGAAAAACCGAAGCTGGAACGGACAAAGACGGGCAATCTACTGGCGTCCCCTTGGAAGTTCGCTCGGCATGGCGAAGCCGGGATCGAAGTCAGCGAACTGTTGCCGGGCTTAGCCTCGCGGATCGATGATGTTTGCGTAATTCGCTCGATGGTGGCTGACAATATCAACCACTCCGGAGCGGCTCTCCAGATGTGTACCGGCGAGCAAGCGTTCTCGCGGCCCAGCATGGGCTCGTGGTTGACCTACGGCCTGGGGACCGAGAATCAGAACCTGCCGGGCTTCGTGGTGGTTTGCCCGGCGCCCGTCTTCCAGGGAGCGCAGCTCTGGGCCTCGAGTTTTCTGCCCAGTGCCTACCAGGGGACGCTCGTCCGCGACCTCAAGAACCCGATTGCCAATCTGGCCGCGTCCGGCGGCATCGATCGACAGCGAGCCAAGCTCGACGCGCTGCGGCAACTCAATGAACTGCATCGCCAGGAACGCGAACAGAACAGTCAACTCGACGCCCGTATCTCGTCCTTCGAGCTGGCCTTTCAGATGCAGCGTTCGGCGCCCGAGGCGTTCGATCTTTCGGCCGAGACGAAGGACACGCATACGCTTTACGGCACGGACAATCCGGAATCGGAACTGTTCGGACGACAGTGTCTGCTCGCGCGGCGGTTGGTCGAGCGTGGCGTGCGGTTCGTGCAACTCTTTGACGCCCCGTCCAACAACGTCTGGGATCACCATGGCGGCCTGCGCGAAAACCTGCCGAAGCGTTGCCGCGCGGTGGATCGCCCGATTACCGCGCTGCTGACCGATCTGAAGTCCCGCGGACTGCTCCACGAGACGCTCGTTGTGTGGGGCGGCGAGTTTGGCCGGACGCCAACGGCCGAGGGGAATAACGGCCGCGAACACCATCCATTCGGTTTCACGATGTGGATGGCTGGCGGCGGCGTGCGTGGCGGCATGACCCACGGAGCGACCGACGAATTCGGCTGGCACTCGGTCGAGAACAAGGTCCACGTCCACGACTTGCACGCCACGATTTTGCACCTCATGGGACTGGATCACGAACGACTCACCTTCCGCTTCGGCGGCCGCGACTATCGACTGACCGATGTGCATGGGCATGTCGTGAACGAGATCCTGGCATGAGCGGATCGCGTATGAAATCCAAACACCATCAAACCAGACAGAGCGGCGTTACAAAACAAGACAACACGGCGCAGGAAACGGAATTCCACCATATTCGCATTCCTGTAAACTAACGCTTGAGCTTGACGCATCGATTCGGTCAACGTCTCCCGCAGAAGACGACCCGGTCGGTGGGCCAGGAACAGGCGTTGAGTGCCGCGGCGCGAGTGCCGGTTGGCGACGCTCGCCATTCGCTTACCTCGGAGGACATGACCATGCCGCGCGGGCCACACTCTGCCGCACATCCTTGGGTGCCACGTCGAGTGGCCCTTCAAGCGGGCGCGATCGGTCTTTTGGGCATTGGAATGAATCATGTGGCCGGGTTGCGGACGCTGGCCGGGGACGGCGATGGTCAAATCTCGTCCCGGCCAAAGTCGGTCATCTACATCTTTCTTTCCGGTGGACTCGCTCAGCACGACAGCTTCGACCCCAAGCCTCAGGCGCCCGACACGATCCGCGGCGAGTTCGCCCCGATCGCCACGCGAACTCCGGGGATTCAGATTTGCGAGCATCTACCGCTGCTGGCCGCGTGCAGCGACAAATGGGCGCTCGTTCGGTCGCTGACGCATCCGTACAACGAACACTCGATCGGACATCACGTAATGCTCACGGGACGCACACCGACGCCCGTGGGTTTCAATCCCAACCGGCCAACATCCCAGGACTTCCCATCCATCGCGTCGGTCGTGACCGGGGTTGTGCCGCCGCGCAACAATCTGCCGCCCGCCGCGGTGCTCCCCGAGAAGCTGATACACGTCACCGGCCGCACGATTCCGGGGCAGTTCGCCGGCGAGATGGGAGATAAGTTCGATCCCTGGCTGATCGAGGCCAGCCGGTATCGCGACGCGAGCTACACGCATGGCGCGTTTCCGGAGTACGGATTCCAGCGCCAGCGAGGAAAGGCGAATCCGGAAAACTACCGCTACGAGGCTCCACGTCTGGAACTCCCCCAGGGTGTCTTGCGAGACCAGTTCAACTCCCGCCGGGCATTGTTGGCGTCGCTCGAAGCCCAAGGCAGGATGCTCGACGCTGGCGCCCGAGTGCTGGAACTGGATCGGCATCGGCAGTCCGCCGTCTCGATGCTGCTCGAAGGTCGGGTTCAGAAAGCGCTCGACGTGCATGCCGCCGACGATCGATCGCAGGAACGGTACGGACGGAATTCGTTCGGCTGGTCGTTGCTGATGGCGCGGCAACTGGTCGAGGCTGGCGTTAGCCTGGTACAAGTCAACCTTGGCAATGACGAGTCTTGGGACACTCACGAGGCGGCCTTCCGGAACCTGCGCGAGTTCCTCTTGCCGCCGACTGACCGCGCGGTGTCAGCGCTTGTCGAAGACCTGTCGGATCGAGGGCTTCTGGATGACGTGCTGATCGTGATGGCCGGTGAGTTCGGTCGGACGCCGAAGGTCTTCACGTTCCCCGGAGCTGAAACCAAGCTGCCCGGACGCGATCATTGGGGGGCGGTCCAAACGGTGTTCTTCGCCGGTGGGGGCGTGCGAGGCGGAACGGTAATCGGCGCGTCGGACGCCCAGGGCGGCTACCCGAAATCCGATCCGCAAACGCCGGAGAACATGGCGGCCACGATTTACCAAGCGCTGGGGCTGCCACGAACGCTCGCCTGGAAGGATCGATCGGACCGCCCCCATCAGGTTTATCATGGCGTTCCGATCCCGGGGCTGACCTGACACATTATTTCCACTCCATGCAAGCGAGCCTGCCATGGCGCACCTTGAATCGCAAACCGTGTCGCATCGTGAAGGCACGTCTCGCCGGGAGTTCCTCAGAAACTGCGGCCACGCGCTGGGAGCGTTACAGGTCGGCGGCTGGTCGTTGGTCGCCAGCGGCGTGAATTCGGGCCGACTCGACGCGGGCGAAGCGAGTGGCCGGCGTCCGTCCGGGCGGGCTAAGTCCGTGATTCTGTTCAATCTGCTGGGCGGCCCCAGCCAATTGGACATGTTCGACATGAAGCCGACAGCGCCGGCCGAGGTCCGCGGTGAATTCACGTCGATCCAGACCTCGCTTCCGGGGCTACGCATCTGCGAGCACATGCCCAAGATCGCTTGCCTTATGCACAAGGCGGCGCTGATTCGCACGGTCACGCATGGCTACAACGCCCACAACCCGCTCAACATCATGACGGGTTGGAGTCTTGGGAATCCGGCGGCGCTAAGGCCCGATCCGAATGATCCGCCTGACATCGGGGCCGTGTGCCAGTACTTGGGACTGGGACCGGACGACATGCCGGGAGCGGTTTGCCTGCCGTGTTATCCGGGATGGGGCGAGAGCAGCATGTACCCCGGAATTCGACGCCCCGGTCCTTACGGGGGCTTTCTAGGCAGCCAGTACGATCCCTTGTTTAGCCAGTGCGAACCGACCTTCGATCGGAAGCCCGACCGTCCTTTTTACGGCACCGCCGTCGCACTGGGCGAACCGAAACCGCCGGGCGCCGAGGCGGTCCCCGGCTTGACCGTCGATCGACTCAACCAGCAACGCGAACTGCTGCTCAAACTGGACGGCGCGTTCGCGGGCGTCGCGACATCCCCATCGATGCAACGGCTCAATAAGTTCAAAGACATGGCCTTTCGCGTGCTCAGCGCTGGCAAGATCCGCACTGCCTTCGATCTGTCGCGAGAGCCGCTCGAACTTCGGAACAGATACGGCTCGTCGCTGTTCGGCAATAGCATGCTTGTCGCTCGGCGATTGGTCGAAGCGGGCGTGCCGTTCATTAGCGTCCACGCGGAGAATTTCCTCCCGAACGGTTCGTTCACGTACGACATGCACGAGAACAACTTCGCCATGCTGAAGGACCACAATCTGCCGGTGCTCGACACGCTGCTGCCGGCGCTGGTGGAGGACCTTGAGCAGCGCGGACTGCTCGATTCGACGTTGATTTACGTGATGGGGGAAATGGGCCGTTCGCCGAAGATCAACGCGAAGGCCGGTCGCGATCACTGGCCGCAGTGCGGCTTCTGCCTGATGATCGGCGGTGGAATCACGCCCGGCGTTGTGTATGGTGAGACCGACGCGATCGCCGCTTATCCCAAATCCGATCCGGTATCGCCGGCCGATATCGTGACGACGATTTACCAACAGCTGGGCATCGATTCCCATACCATGCTTCCGGACCGAACTGGCCGACCCATGCCGATCGCGCACGGCGGCCAGCCGATTCCGGGACTCACCTGATCGTGAACCCTCGAAGACGGAATTGACGAAACTATGCTCGATATTCTCGGACGACACACGGGGTCGCACTGCGATGGTCGCTCGCGGCGTCATTTTCTCAGGATCGGCGGACTGGCGCTCGGAGGACTCTCGCTGCCGCAGATAATGCAGGCGGAGCAATCCTCGGCGGCGACGCGTGGGCGGTCGCTCGGTCACAAGGCGGTGATCATGATCTACCTGTCCGGCGGGCCGTCCCACCAGGACATGTACGATCTGAAGATGGACGCGCCGATAGAGATCCGGGGTTCGTTCCGCCCCATCGCGACGAATGTGCCCGGTATCGAGATCTGCGAACACATGCCGCGATTGGCGACGATGATGGACAAGGTCGCCATCATTCGCTCGCTCTATGGTTGTCCGGACCAGCATGCCTCCGACCTGTGTCTGAGCGGCTACCCGATCGGCGCACGCGGCCGGCAAGACAATCACCCTTCGCTGGGTTCGGCCGTTTCGAAGCTGCGTGGTCCTGTCGATCCGTCGGTGCCGCCGTTCGTCGGACTAACGATCAAGACGCGGCATGATCCATACTGCAACCCGGGATTTCCGGGTTTTCTCGGCGCCGCGCATGCCGCCTTCCAACCGGACGGCGAAGGGCTTGCCAATATGCGGCTGAACGGAATCTCGCTCGACCAGTTGCGCAACCGTCAGCAGTTGCTTGCATCGTTTGACCAGTTTCGTCGCCAGATCGACCAGCACGAAGCATACCGCGGCGCCGACTCGCTTTCGCGGAAGGCGTTCGACGTGCTGACATCCAGCCGGCTCGTCGAGGCGCTCGACCTCGAGAAAGAAGATCCGGCCGTGCGCGATCGCTACGGTCGCGGCAGCGCCGATCCGGCATTTGGCGAAGATGCGGGACCGCATTGGATGGACCAGTTCTTAATGGCTCGCCGGTTGGTCGAAGCGGGCGTCCGCTGCGTCACTCTCTCCTTCGGAAGTTGGGATCGCCACGGAGCGAATTTTGAGCGATTGCCAGTGCAACTTGCGAGGTTCGATCAAGGGATCACCGCGCTGGTCGAAGACTTGCATCGCCGAGGACTCGACCAAGACGTCAGCGTCGTAGCCTGGGGCGAGTTCGGTCGCACGCCGCGAATCAACCCGGGCGGCGGTCGCGATCACTGGCCGCAGGTGTCGTGCGGTTTGCTCGCCGGTGGCGGGATGCGGATGGGGCAAGTCATCGGCTCTACGAATCGTCTGGGCGAAGTCCCGCAGGATCGACCGGTCCACTATCAAGAAGTCTTCGCCACGCTGTACCACCGGCTGGGCATCGACGTCGGCAGCGCGACGATTCCGGATCAGGCGGGTCGGCCGCAGTATCTGGTCGATCATCGGGAACCGGTTCGCGAACTGATTTGAGTCGTTGCTCCATTGCTGCTCAGCCGGTTTTGCTTAGGAGTCAGACATGGCCGATGTAAGAGTTCAACACGCCCGGTTGTCTCGGCGGATGGCGATCCAGGCGGGATCGATCGGCCTGCTTGGTTTAGGCATGAACCATGCGGCGGCGCTGCGCGCGGCGGATCGCACGACCTTGGCCAGCGGTGGAGGCCGAGCCAAATCGGTGATCTTCATTTTTCTGTCGGGAGGTTTGACGCAACACGACAGCTTCGATCCGAAGCCCGAGGCGCCGGCCGGGATTCGCGGTGAGTTCTCTCCGATCGCGACGGCCACACCGGGCGTCCAGGTCTGCGAACACTTGCCGATGCTCGCGGCGCGGAGTCGGAAATGGAGTCTCATCCGTTCGTTGACCACGCCCTACAACGAGCACTCGCAGGGGCACATGGCGATCCTGTCGGGGCGCACGCTGATGCCGCCCGGCTTCAATGCGTCGAGCCCCGGGCCCGGCGACTTCCCTTCGATCGCTTCGGTCGTAGGGGACACCGTGCCCGCTCGGAACAACAATTTACCACCCGCCGTGGTGTTGCCAGAACGGCTGATTCACCGCACGGGGCGAGTGATTCCCGGTCAATTCGGCGGCCAGATGGGCTCGCGGCGCGATCCCTGGTTCGTCGAGGCGTCGCCGTTCAATGCGCGTTCCTACGGCGCGTATCCCGACTATGAGTTTCACTTTGTGCGGGGACGCGAGCGGAATCCCGAGTTGCGTTTCCAAGCCCCGAACCTCAGCTTGCCTCAGGGCCTGACCCGAACTCGACTCTCTCAGCGAGATGGGTTGCGGTCCCTTCTGGATCAGCAGCGCCGCGAACTTGATCGAGCGGCCTCGGTCGAATCGTTCGACCGCCATCGTCAGGCCGCTATCTCCTTACTGACCGATGCCAGCGTCCAGCGAGCTTTCGATGTCGAGTCGGCGGAGGCGCAAACGCTAGATCGGTACGGTCGCAACGCTTTCGGATGGTCGCTCTTAATGGCGCGCCAACTGGTCGAAGCGGGAGTGACGCTTGTGCAGGTGAACCTGGGCAACAACGAGACCTGGGACACGCACGAAAACAACTTCCCCTTGCTGCGCGACTGCCTATTGCCGCCGACGGATCGCGGCGTCTCGGCCTTGATCGACGATCTCGATGCCCGCGGATTGCTCGATGAAACACTAATCGTGATGTGCGGCGAAATGGGGCGGACACCGCGCGTCAATGCCGGCACGGGCGAGAGCAAGGTGCCGGGGCGCGATCATTGGGGTGCGGTTCAAACGGTATTTCTCGCGGGCGGCCCGATCCCACAAGGTGTCGTGGTCGGCGCCTCCGACCGAGACGGCGCGTATCCGTCGAACAGCCCGCAGCTCCCCGAGAATCTGGCGGCGACGATCTACCATGCGCTGGGGATTCCCTCTTCCGCTTCGTGGAAGGACGAGGTGGGACGCCCGCATCACATCTACCACGGCGAACCGGTCCGAGAACTATTGATATGACGACACGCTTGTCGCTACCCTTCATCGCGCTGGTTCTGTTCGCGGTCGGTACCACCGTTCGCGCCGCGGATCGGCCCCAGT
>CAIXSC010000920.1 GCA_903921945.1 uncultured Planctomycetaceae bacterium | reverse complement strand
GCGAGGGTGGATCCGTCGGCGGATATCGCCAAGGAACGGACTTCCGCATTCGTCGCGTCCAAGGCTTGGATCGGCCGATGGTCGGTCAGCGACCACACCATGATCCGCCCATCCGAGGAGCCGGAAGCCAGCCATTCACCCTGCGGGTGAAACTCGAGCGATGACACCCAGGAACGATGGCCGGCCAGCGTGGCGAGCGGCCGCCCCGTCTCGACACTCCACAACCGTACCGCGCCGTCCAGTCCGGCTGTCGCGACCATGTCGCCGCTAGGCGCAAAGGCCACCGCCATCACCGCACCGCGATGGCCTGCCAAACGCTGGAGTCGCGAGCCGGTCGCCGCGTCCCAAATCGCGGCGTCTCCATCCATCGAGCCGGTCGCCAAGCGTGTCCCGGATGGCGCGAACCGCACAGCCGTCACACCGTCATTGTGACCTCGCAGCGCGAGTTTTTCCGTTCCGTCGGCCACCGCGAGCACACGCGCCGTATGGTCCGAACACGCCACGGCCAGTCGATCGCCGACAGGGGAGAAATCGACCGCGGCCACCCAGCCAGGCGCTTCCCAAGCGACTCGGGCGGCATTCGGCCGCACCTTTCGGACCGGCATTAAATGTCCCCAGGAAAGCAACTCGGGCCGAGGCGGCAACGGGTCCGCAGGCCGCAGGAAACCGGCCATCACCAGAACGCCGACATGGAAATAGTTCGCATCCGCGTCGCTCGTCGACCCGGGATAATGGCCGAAGCCGCCATCGGCGTTGCGGCACGACAGCACCCACCGGACGGCTCGCTGGATCGCCGCCACCGCCGCCGGTTCGCCCGCCGCCTCGTGCGCCAGCACAAACACCGCGTCAAACGTCGCGTGGCGATCGCGAGCTGGCATGTTGATGAGCCAGCTTCCGTTGGCGTTCTGGTCGCGGAGCACGCGCGCGACCATGGCCCGCGATCGCGGCGTCGCCTCGCCCACCAAACTGTAATAGTGCGAGGCATGGAAAGTCGCCGCCACATGGTCGTTGGTGTATCCCGTTTCGTCTTGGACCATCAACGCGCGAATGCCACGGTCGGCCTTTTCGGGGATCGGCTTGCCGGCACAGAGATAGGCGAGCGGAAAGAAGCTGGTGGAGTACGCGGGCAATTGCTTGTAGTCTTCCCGCAAAATCGCTTCGAACACCGGCAGTGGATCATGGCGTGGCTGCACGCCCAAGGCGGTCAAGGCGACTAATCCCTGAGTGGTGTTGTAAGTCCGCCCCTCGGACGACAATGGGTCCACGGTTCCGGCGACATTGAAGAAATCGCCATTCGCCTTTTGCCGCCCCAGCAGGAACTCGATCGTCCGCTCCTCATGCGGAAGTTTCCAGCCAAATGTGCGATGCAGTGTCGCCGCGTACGTCACGGCTGCGAGATCGCTGTAAGCCGAATCCGACATCCCGCGATACTCGGGAGAGATCCCCGGCTGGAACGATCCATCGGGCCGCGCCGTGGCCTGAAAGAATCTACGGAGACCGTCAAGCACCTCGTCAGGCGAAACCGTCGAGGCGTCCGTCGCCCCAGGATTCGCCGCGCGAGCGACTCCAATCCCGTTCGTTTCAGCCCGCCATCCCTCGGAAACAACCAGCAAAACGGCGATCTGGACAACAGCGACGACGGCGCGTCGCCCCGCCATCGTCAGTCGAGCCACGCGGCAGACGAACGGGCCCGCAATGCCCGGAACCGCGGGTCGATCGAGTTTCAATAAAGGCATCGGTCACACTCGGGTTAAAGCCAAATTCGAGCAGGGAGAACGCGCGTTACGTTACCCCGAATTTTTCGGGTTCGCAAAAGAAAAAACTCGCGAATTCCACGTGGGAAACGTGATTTTGGGGGGATTCGAAATGGGAACTGCTGGTACCGTCATTCGAGACGTAGGTCTTCCCATTCACCCTTCTATCGACATGTTTTCGATGTTCCAAAGGTCCGGGCAAGATGCAGCGAAAAGGTCGGCGCCTGTCGACGTGATGAAACACGACGCCAGGTGAAGTCACGGGGTTCCGCGACCAAGCTCACCGGGCGGGCGCACGTGACTTTCCCGTTCAAAACCGAGTCATTCGAGTCATTCGAGGCATTCGACCGCTCCGGCGGACCGACTTGTTCGCCACGGTCGTGGAAAGTTCCGATGGCAGACAAGCGGGTCGCGGCGATCGG
>CAIXSC010000919.1 GCA_903921945.1 uncultured Planctomycetaceae bacterium | reverse complement strand
TCGATTTGCGGCGTCCGCACGCCCTTCCGCCATCGCTGCTGCAAACCTCGTTGGATGGTCCCAATCGTCTGCCCGCGTCCGCAAGCGGGGGCGCTGCCAAGGGGGGCGCGAACCAGGGCGCACCCGCGAACGGCCCACCTCCGAACGGTGCGCCGGCGAATGGTGCGCCGGCGAACGGCGATCTGCCGCTTGCCGATTCGCTGTCCGCCGGGCCGTATTATCCGGCCGAGCAAACGGCGGGAGAAAACCGGTTCCTAGCCAATCGCCAGTATGCCTTTTATCAGGCGCGTCAGCCGAAGGAACTGGTGGAGAAGTTGATTGACAAGCCGGACAAGGCGATCAACGCGCTGAAACGCGGCGAGATTGACATCTACGATCGGATCTTTCCAGCGGATGTCTATCGTTTGCGGAACGATTCCACGATCGCGTTGGGGACGTACGCCGTGCCGACGATGCACATGTTGGTTCCCAACTACGCGAAGCCGTTTCCAGCGAACAAGATATTCCGTCGCGCGTTGTTGTACGCCCTGAACCGCGAAGGGATCATGCGCAGCGAACTGCTGGGAGGGGGGAGCTTGCCGGGCTGCGTCGCGATCAGCGGACCGTTCCCGGCGGGAACCGGCGCCAGCGACCCGCTTGCGTACGCTTACGATGAGCGAATCGCGCCGCGGTCCTACGATCCGCGACTTGGCTTGACGCTCGTTAAGCTGGCGGCGACCGAGTTGGCCAATCAGGCCAAAAAAGCGAATCAGCCTGAACCGAAGCTGGAAACGATTGTGATCGGCTATCCACCGACCGAGGTGGCGCGAATCGCGATCCAGGCGATTGGGATGCAGTTGGAAGTGATCAAATTGAAGGTGGAGTTGAAAGAGCTGCCGCTCGACAAGCTGAGCGACCCCGATGGCACTTGCGATTTTGTGTATCGCGAGCTGGCGGTGAATGAGCCGTTGGCGGACGCGCCGAAGCTGCTGGGGGTTAAGGGGCTGTTCGCCGAATCGAGCCCATACGTCGGCCTGGCGCTTCGCCGGCTGGAAGCCACGGGCAACTGGCAGGACGCCAGTCTGGCTCTGAAGGATTTGCATCGGATCACGTACGACGATGTGACCGTGCTGCCGCTCTGGCAACTGGCCGAGTACTACGCGTACCGCAAGTGGCTTCGCGGCGTTGGCGATCAGATCGTATCGCTTTATCAAAACGTCGAGAATTGGCAGATCGCGCCCCGCACTGGCACGGAATAACACCGTCACGGACTAACACTGTCACGGACTAACGCATGTCGCATCGCCCCTCCAATTCCGTGTCGCGTTCGCCATGGCCGCATGCGGCTGTTCGCGCTGTGTCACCCCTTGCCGCGGCAAGGCGTGGCATTGCGTTAGCGTTCAGCCGTGTCTGCGCCATCGCCGTTACGCTTGCTGCCGCGACTGTTCTCCCAAACGTCGCCGAGCGGTCCGCGGTGGCGCAAGATCCTTGGGAGTACAAGCCTTATCGCATCCATGTCTGGCTGGCGTTGGAGTCGGTGCCGGAATTGCCCTCGATGCTGAACGCCGAGATTGAACGGGCGATTGTGGAACAGTCTGACGCGGCGTTTGGCGCGACATGGGATATCCATGTGCGACGGGCCCCTCAACGCTATCTCGCGGAATTGCTGTATCGCGACCTGCCGCTGCCCCCCGATGAACTGGCTGCCGCCGCGAAGCTCGGCAAGCAAACTCCACCGAAAACGGCCGACAGCAAATCGGCCGACAGCAATTCGGCCGACAGCAAAACGGCCGACAGCAAAACGGCCGACAGCAAAACGGCCGACAGCAAAACGGCCGACAGCAAATCGGCCGATCTGAAGGCGGCCGCCGCGACAGGGGCCGAAGCGAAGACAGCTGACGGTAAGACGGCGGATGGCAAGACAGCCGATGCCACGACAGCAGATAGCAAGGCGGCGGATGGCAAGACAGCCGATGCCACGACAGCAGATAGCAAGGCGGCGGATGGCAAGTCGGCGGATGGCAAGTCGGCGGATGGCAAGGCGGAGGTCGGCAAGGCGGCGGACGGTAAGTCGGCGGATGGTAAATCGGCGGATGGTAAGACGGCGGATGCGAAGGCGCCGGCAACCAAGGTGGAAGGCGGGAAGGCAGCCGACGTGAAGTCTGAAGATGCCGATTCGGCGGTGGCGAGCGACCCGTTGGTGGCTGAACTGCGAGCCGTGTTTAAGAGCGACAAGTTGCTGGTGGCGAGTGTTACGGCGGTGGCGGGTGGGTGGCGAGTTCGCGCGCGGGAGTTGGATGTGCGGGCGCGGCGGTGGACGGCTGCGTGGGACGCCGAGGCTCCCGACGCGGCGTCGTTGCCGAGCTTAGTTGTGGCCGGGTTGCACGCGAGTTTTTTACCCCTCGCGCGGATCGACTATGCGCAGGACAAATCGATCATGACGCGGCTCCGTGCGGGCGCGCTCGCGGTGCGCGGCGACGAGCCGGTGTTGGTGGGCGAAGAGAGTTTGTTGCGACCTTGGGTGCGGCATAACGATCGGTACGGCGAACCGCGACCGCCGCTGGGCGTGCAGGCGATACCGTTTTCATTCCTCATGGTGAAAAAACGGGATGGCGGGCGGCTGGAATGCGAGCCGCATACCGGGGTGCGGTTTCCGATCACCGGTCGTAACAGCGCGCGGACCGAGCGGTTCGCGTTGGCCGTTCGCGCCGCGGGCGAATCGACGTTGGTTCGGCTGCGGACGAATGAAAAGCCGCCTCAGCCGCTCTCTGGTTACGACATCTTCGCGAAGGATCCCAAGTCGGAAAAAGTGGAGCTGATCGGGCGAACGGATTGGCGCGGCACGATGGAGTTGCCGAAGCTTGCGGATTCGCCGCTGCGGGTCGTCTACGTGAAAAACGGCGGTTCGTTGCTCGCCCGTCTACCGACCATCCCCGGCCACGAGCCGGAAATGGTCGTCGACTTGACGCCGGATGACAAACGACTTCAGGCGGAAGGCTTCGTGGCGGGCGTGCAAGCGGTGTTGACCGATTTGGTTGCGCAGCGGGAACTGTACGCCAAACGGATCCGATCAAGGCTTTCCGAAGGCAAGATCAACGAGGCTCAAAAGCTACTCGAAGAATTCAAAGCGCTGCCGACGCGCGACGACGTGCAAAAACTGCTCGACCAACAACAGCCGCGGATCACGACTTCGTACAAGAAGGTGCAGACGAAGATCGACAAGCTGTTCGAAGACACTCGCAAGCTGCTGTACAAGTTTGTCGATCCGGCGATGGCCGGCAAGCTGGAAGAGGAAGTGCGGCTGACGAGCGAGGGCAAAGGTCCGTATGCCGCCGCTCTGGGAGCGGTGAACGCCGCCGAGAAAGCGGTCGCGCCGACGCCAGTCCCCGCCACGCCGTCCGCGCCGCCAGCCACGGCGCCGGCGGCGACGCCAATGCCGGCTGCTCCCAGCGGCATGTAGGTCCGTGTTGCCGCGAGCGGCGATCACTTCGCCGTACCCATTATGCGAACTCTGATTGTCTGTGTCTTATGGATTCAAGCGGCCGTGGTGGCGTCGGCAGCGTGCGCGATCAGCGCATCCGGCGCGTGGGCCGCGGAGCGCCGGCCGAATGTGCTTTTCATTCTGGCGGACGATCAGCGGGCTGATACGATCGGGGCCCATGGCAATCCGCACATTCGCACACCGCATTTGGATCGTCTCGCGGCACGCGGTTTCAGTTTCCGCCGCAACTATGTGTTTGGCGGCAACAGCGGCGCGGTGTGCGTGCCGAGCCGTGCGATGATCATGACGGGCAAGACCTGGTTCCAGGTTGACGCGCCGACGCTCAAGGGCGAGCGGTTGTTGCCCGAGTTGTTCGGGGAACAGGGATATGCGACGTTCGCTACGGGCAAGTGGCACAACGGCCAAGCATCGTGGCTGCGGGCGTTTCAGCGCGGCCAGGCGCTCATGTTCGGTGGCATGTCGGACCATACGCGTGTTCCTGTCCGCGACTTGGGGCCCGACGGCAAGCTGACCGAGGAACGCTGGGGCGAGTCGTTCTCCAGCGAACTGTTCGCGGACGCCGCGATCCGCTTTCTGCGAAGCCATAAAGAGCCGAAACCGTTTTTCGCGTACGTCGCGTTGACGGCCCCGCATGATCCGCGGCAACCGCCGAAGGAATTCCGGGACCCGTACTATCGCGACCCGCCTCCGCTGCCGCCTGATTTCCTGCCGCAACTTCCATTCGACAACGGCATGATGGACGGCGGCCGCGACGAGAACCTGGGAGCGTGGCCGCGCACCGAGTCGATGATTCGCGAGCAGTTGGCCGAGTACTACGGACTGGTCACCCACATGGATGTTCAGATCGGCCGTATCTTGCGAACGCTCGAAGAGACCGGCCATGCCGACCAGACATTGATTGTGTTCGCCGCGGATAACGGGTTGGCGCTCGGCAGCCATGGCCTACTGGGCAAACAGAGTGTCTTCGAGCACAGCATGCGGACGCCGCTGATCATCGCCGGCCCCGGCGTTCCCGCCGGCCAGTCGAGCCAAGCGTTCACGTATCTCTTCGATCTGTTTCCGACGTTGCTCGACGCGGCTGGCATGCCCATGCCTGATGGGCTCGCCGGGCACAGCCTGCGCCCCGTGTGGGAAGGCCGTCGCGACCGCGTGCGCGAGTCCGTTTTCCTGCCGTTTTTGCAGCACCAGCGTTCCGTGCGGGATGAGCAGTTCAAGCTGATCGTCTATCCCAAAATCGGTTATGCGCAACTGTTCGATTTGAAGGCCGATCCGCACGAGACCCGCAATATCGCAGGCGCGCCGGAGAGCGGCGCGCGGATCGAACGCTTGCGCGAGTTGCTGGTCGAATGGCAAACGCGGGTAGGCGATCGCGTGGTTTTGCCCGAGAAGCTGCGTTTCGAGCCGCCCACGTTGGATTTGACGGGCAAGCCGAGAAAGCCGGATGTTTGGCAGCCGCGTTGGATCGTGGAAAAGTACTTCGGCGACGGTCGTGTCACGACCGACGAGGCTCGGTTCGAACGGCAACCGCTGTGGCGATCTGGAACGGACGGCTATCACACCTATCGCATCCCATCGCTGCTCGTAACGCCCCAACAAACGGTCTTGGCGTTTTGCGAAGGGCGGAAGACGAGCGCGAGCGACCACGGCGACCTCGACCTCTTGATGAAACGCAGCCAAGATGGCGGTCGAAGCTGGTCGCCGCAATCCATCGTTTACGAGGAAGGCGGCGACGCGCCGGTGACGATCGGAAATCCGTGTCCCGTATTGGATCGCAAGACGGGCAAAATCCAATTGTTGTTCTGCCGTGACAATCGGCAGGTGCTGCAGACAACCAGCGCGGACGAGGGCCAAACATGGAGCCGCCCGCGTGATCTCTCGGCAACCGTGGTCCAAGCCGACTGGCAGTGGGTTGCCACTGGCCCGGGCGTCGGCATCCAACTCCGCAAAGGCCGCTACGCCGGCCGACTGGTCGTGCCATGCGATCACAAACGTCCTGCCCGCGCGGCGGTGTTGGATGGGAAGTCGATTGGCGGCAAGTCGGTGGATGGGAAGTCGGTGGATGGGAAGGCGATTGGCGGACAGGCGGCCGATGGGAAGTCGGTGGATGGGAAGTCGGTGGATGGGAAGTCGGTGGATGGGAAGTCGGTGGATGGGAAGGCGGTGGATGGGAAGTCGGTGGATGGGAAGTCGGTGGATGGAAAGGCGGTGGATGGAAAGGCGGTGGATGGAAAGGCGATTGGCGGACAGGCGGCCGATGGGAAGGGAGCCGCGCCGCTGGAGATGAATTCGCATATGATGCTCAGCGACGACGGGGGAGAGACGTGGCGAATCAGCAGGCCGATTGGAGTTGGCGGCAATGAGTGCCAAGTCGTCGAACTTGCCGATGGCACGCTGCTCGTGAACACTCGGATGCAAGGCGACTTCCGGGGGTATCGGGGGACCGCTACGAGTGCCGATGGCGGCGAAACTTGGACTCGGATCGTCCACGAAGCGAAGTTGCCGTGCCCGAAGTGCCAAGGCAGCTTGGTTGCCGGTGACCCGAAATCAGCCGATGACGCTCGATGGCTACTGTTCAGCAATCCGTCGCCGCCCGCGCGAATGGCGAGCGGCACGCCGAGCGGCGAGCGTGTCCATTTAACGGTGCGAGCGAGCGTGGACGAAGGCCGCTCATGGACGCATGTGCGGCGGCTGCATCACGGACCGTCCGCCTATTCCTGTTTGGCGACGCTGGATCACGGGGACCTTCTCTGCCTTTACGAAGGCGGTGATGCGAAGCCGTACGAGACGTTGTTCCTGGTTCGTTTCAACACCCAGTGGCTCCGTGACGGCGACCGGCAGGAAACCCCTGCGACCCCACCGCCACGCCGAAAGTAATCCGGCCATCGATCGTGAGCGACTCGATCGTGAGCAACTCGATCGTGAGCAACTCGATCGTGAGCGACTCGATCGTGTCGATGGCGTCGATGGCGGCGTCCTGTCTGTACGACGGACATCTTGTCCGTCGACGCTGGGGCTGGCTTGCTTTGAGTGGGCAAAAAATCCGGACGCGGCGATACCATGACACGCCCATTTGGCCGCCCTTCAGCGAGTGCGACATGCTCGCGACGGACAAGATGTCCGTCGTACAGACAGGACGCCGCCATCGACGCCATCGACGCCATCGACACGATCGAGTCGCTCACGATCGAGTTGCTCACGATCGAGT
>CAIXSC010000918.1 GCA_903921945.1 uncultured Planctomycetaceae bacterium | reverse complement strand
CTTCGACCGATTCCATGTCGCCCTCAGCGAACGGCACGCCCTGTTCAAGCACTTCAGGCTCCGCATCGGCCCCGCCGTCGACCACTGCATGCGACGCGTCGTCTTCGGCGATCTGCCCTGAACCGTAAGCTTGTCCATCGACAGCGGCTTGGTTGTCTCCTGCTCTGTCTCCTTCACCTTCACCTTCACCTTCGCCGTCCCGATCCGCTAGCCGAACGCTGCCAGCCCTCGTAAGTCGCGATACCTCGCCTGCGGCAGCGACGGTCCCGTCACCCAATTGGCCGTCTTCATTCACGGGATCCATGAACGGGCCATCGCTGGCTTGGTCGGCGACTTGCCCGTCGGCGACTTGCCCGTCGGCGGCTTGTTCGTCGGAGATTTGCCCGTCGGCGATTTGCCCGTCAGCGGCTTGTTCGTCAGCAGTTTGTTCTTGGGCGACTTCGTCGCCGAAGGGCTCGCGAATCGGTTGGTCCTCGGCGATTTCGCCGACGGAGTCCGAGTTGGCGACGGAGGCGGCTTCGTTCGCACCGTTCGCGTCCTCGCTGGCTGGCTCCTCGATGACTTCCGACGCATTGGTAGTGTCGGCGTAGGCCTCGCTGACCACTCCGCGTCCACGCTCCGCCTGGGCGAACGTGCTCGGACTTTCCTGGGTTTCTTGCGGCACTGCGCGGCTGGAAACCGCACGACTCGACACAGGGAGGTTCGACCCTACGCGGTTCGACACAGCGCGGTTCGGCACAGCGCGGCTTGAGCCTGTCCGACTTCGAGCGGGGCCATTGAGCGCCGGTCCATCAAAGGATGGGCTGCCCGACCCTGTGTCGCCCGAAACGGTGTCGCCGGAAACGGTGTCGCCGGAAACGGTGTCGCCGGAAACGGTGTCGCCCGAAACAATGTCGCCGGACACTGCGGCGTTGGACACTGCGGTGATCGAACCTGGAGAACGGAGGACGGAGCGACGAGACCCAGGTTGGATGGAGTCACTCGGATAGGCGTCCCCGCGACGGGACTCGGCGGAATAGTCCGCGTTGTCGGTCACCTGGTTGTCGGTCACCTGGTTGTCGGTCACTTGGTTGTCGGTGCGATCGCCAAATGGGTCCTGGCTGGGTTCGTCGACCGGTTGCTCGTCCGACACTTTTCGAACGAGGCTGTTGTTCGTTTTGGCGATCGGGGAGGCGCCATCGCGCAATCTTACTCGCACGCCGGAGGTGGCTTCCATGGTGACACGGGGACGCAGGTCGGGGCGTGGAGCCAGTCCGGTGCCAGTTCGCCAGGTGACCGGTGTGCCCTGGGTGACCGGTGTGCCCTGGGTGACCGGTGTGCCAGGGGAGGGAAGCACACCTTGCGAGGACGGTTTCGAGACCGCGACCGGCTTGGAGGCCGTGTTTAGCGGCGCTTGGAGTTGCACGCCGGATGATCGCGAGGTTCGCGGAGGAGAAGTTGCGGGGGGCTGGGCGGCGAGCGAGTCCGGGGCGAGTATCAGTCCCCAGCTTGTGGCCAGTCCGCAGCCGGCGAGCAGTGAGGCGCGGAGTGTTTGGCGCCACCAGCTGGCGGCGCGGCGACGCGCGTGGATTTCGCGCCGCGACTGGGCGGGGAATTCAGTTTTGTTCGTTCGACGTGGAGTATTCGGGGCTGTAATTCGGTGATTCCTGCGTGATCGCAATGTCATGGGGATGACTCTCCCGAACGCTCGCGGCGGTGACTCGGATGAACCGCGCGTCCGTACGCAGTTCGTCGATCGTCCGAGTTCCGCAATAACCCATTCCCGCTCGCAATCCGCCTACCAGTTGGTAGACGAAATCGCTCAACGGTCCCTTGAAGGGCACTCGACCCTCAACCCCTTCCGGGACCAGTTTCGCCGGCAAAGCCTCGATGCCTTGCCGGTAACGTTCGCTCGAGCCCTTGACCATCGCTCCCAGCGAACCCATGCCTCGATACGACTTAAACGTGCGACCCTTGTAAAGGATCATGGTGCCCGGGCTTTCGGCGAGGCCGGCGAACAGTCCGCCGACCATCACGCAGTAGGCACCGGCCGCCAACGCTTTGGTGATATCTCCCGAATACCGTATGCCGCCGTCGGCGATGATCGGAGTACCCGTTTCCTTGGCTGCCCGAGCCGCCTCGTACACCGCGGTGATCTGCGGCACGCCGACACCGGAAATCACCCGAGTCGTGCAAATCGACCCTGGGCCAATCCCGACCTTCACCGCATCCGCGCCCGCTCGAATGAGGTCCAGGCAACCCTCGTAGGTCGCCACGTTCCCCGCCACGACATCGATGTCCCAACGACGTTTGATCTGACGCACCGTCTCCAACACATTGCTGGAATGGCCATGCGCCGAGTCCACAATCAGGACGTCCACATCCTTCTCGATCAGGCTCGCCGCCCGCTCAAAATCGAACACACCGACCGCCGCTCCCACCCGCAGCCGACCCAACGGATCTTTGCAGGCATTCGGGAACCGCTTCATCATGTCGATGTCTTTGATCGTGATCAGACCGGTTAGGTGGTATTTTTCGTCCACCAGCAAAAGTTTCTCCACCTTTTTCGCCGTTAAAATCCGCTCTGCTTGCTCAAGCGATACATTTCCCGTAGCCGTCACCAGTCCTTCCTTCGTCATAACCTCCGCGATCGGAAGATCTTCCTGCTCGAGAAATCGCAGGTCGCGGCGCGTCAAGATTCCCACCAACCGGCCGCTGGCTTCGGTGATCGGAACGCCGGAAACCACCTGCCGCGCCATCAGCTCCCGTGCCTGGGACACGGTCGCGTCGGGGCGCAGCGTCAACGGGTCGCGAATGATCCCGTTCGCGCTGCGTTTCACTTTGTGAACCTCTTCCGTCTGCCGTTCGATCGACAGGTTCTTGTGTATCACCCCCAGACCGCCTTCCTTGGCCAAGGCGATTGCCATGGCGCTTTCCGTGACCGTGTCCATGGGGGAGCTGAGCAGCGGGAGGTTCAGCCCGATGCGATGGGTCAGCTTCGTCGCGACACTCACCGTGGCAGGCACAACTTCGCTGTATCGCGGTTCAAGCAGCACGTCGTCAAACGTGATGGCCGTACGGACAATCTTGTCTTCCATGGAAAGTCCAAGCTAATGGGCGAATGAGGGGCTTTAGGCAGGGGCTGAAAACGATCGAGTGAGGGCGGAAAGTTAAGCCTGCGGAGGTGGCCTGATTCCCGCGGAACTTCCCCGTCACGCGATACCTGGAATCAAAACCGTGATCGCGAATCGCCGTCCCTCGCCCAGGTCGTGGCGTGAAGGGGAACTCGGGATTATGCGCGTCCGACGATAGCTTGACAACGCGGCGACCGTCGTGGAAACGCGGGCGACGGGAAACCGTAGCCTGGGCTCGGCGTGGGCTCGGCCTGGGCTCGGCGTGGCTCGGCCTGGCTTGGCCGTCAGCGTCGCGGCGACCGTTCGGGGACGGAAGGCTCGCGACGGCGCGTCCGGAGCGGGCGGCGGTTGGCGGCGTCGTCATTGGCCACCGCCTTCGCGTCCAGGACTCCGCTATGGTCGCTAGGGGCGCTCGCGTTTTGACTGCGAGGGTTGGCGGGGACCGGCCCTGGATCGTAAGCGACCAATTCGAGTTCGCTGCGACGAAGCGTCTGGCCGCGTTCATCCATTTCCTTCGACATGTGCGCGACCACGCCGCCGGGCACGTCCGGAGAATGGACCTCCAGAGTGATGGTGCGCGTGCCTTTGGGATGCGTCTGAGTCGTGCGGATGAAGGCGACGTCGCGAATCTCGCCAAGCACTCGGTAGGGGATTTCGGTGGCGACCACTTCCACTTGCGTCGTCGCCAAGGGCGTTTTGCCATCGCCACTGAAAGTGCTGGCGGAACAACGAAACTGAAATGGGTACGCCGCGCGGGAACAGGCGACGGACATCACCCGCCGTTGACGCTCGCCGGAAATCGTCACCTCGCGGGTTTCCACCGGAAGATTGCGACCTTGGAAGGCGAGCGTCTCGTCACCCAGCTTTCGCAGCGTCACCGCTTCGCCGGGAAACTCGCCGTAGAAACCTTGTCGCACCAATTGCGGGGACGAGTCGAATTTCTTTCCGCCAACGTCCACACTGACCTTGATCGATAGGGCGTAGTCGTGAACGGTCACTTCCTGCAGGGTTGTGCGAGTGACCGTGGTGGAGCGGTTGACAACGTTGCCGCTGGCATCCAGGTTTTCCGAGACAACCCGCACTTCCTTGGAAGCGCCGGGTCGGCAACCGGCCCACGGGTGTTTGAGACGCAGTTCCAGTTCATCAGCGGCCACAACCGTCACGGCTCGGAAGCGCGACGCGAATCCGAAGCATGCCATGCCGTGGCCCCGGTCGTTTCTGGCGTCGCCATCCACGAACATCGCGAGCGCGGCGATCAAACCGGCAATCAGGGGCGAGCGTGACCGGGGCAGGCGAAACGCACGCTGCGTGAGTGGCGCAGGATGGTCCACTGCGGCCCGATCTTCACGGCGGGCGGCCGACTGGCTGCGAATGACAGCAATCGCGGCGAACCAACTGGTCATGGGGAACTGGATTGACGGGGCGGAGGAGGGCGGTCTTCCAATCCATTCGCCGCCAGTAACAAGCCGGGTTTTCCCAGCTAACACCTAGAGCTTAAATGCTTGTCCAGCGATTCGCCAGCGTTAAATCGCGAAAGTAGGCGACGCTCCCCGGTGTTCTTTGGCACAATCGTTACAACCGGATCGGTCACGATGCTTGGCCCAGTTGTTCAAGGATCGCCACGAGGTCGATATCCCGCGTCGGTGGGACGGAACGCAGATTGAGTTCGACCCAGTCTCCGGCAAGTCGACCGACGACGGCGGGCGTGGCGTTCGCCAGCCGCTCGAGCAAGCCACTGGCGGTCCCGGAACGCGGTCGAATGAAGACACTCCAGCCGGGGATCTCCCACCCGTCGTCTGGCGTCGTGAGCGAGGCTTTGGAGTGGCGGGCCTCCGCCGTGGCGATGAAGTCGAGTGCGGCGAGTTGCGGGGCGAGCCGCTCGGCACGGTTTCGCAGATTCTCGGCGGATACTCGCAAGAGCCGGATCGCCAGCGGTTCGAAATCCAGTTCGGCGGAGGCGCTTCCCGACGCTTCCAAGTTGGCGTCGAGCGTGGCTTCTAGCGCGGCGCTTGTCGAGAGACTGAGGGGCCACGCCGCGCGGAGCGGGTGGGCCTCGAGTTGCTGGATGAGCCGGGCGCTGCCGAGCGCGATGCCGCAGCGAGGGCCGCCTACGAGCTTTTCACCGCGGACGAAGCAGAGATCGGCGCCGGCGCGTAACGCCTCGGCCGCGGATGTCAGTCCGTCGAGGCCCTCGATGGAAACAGGGGTCAAGCCGCCCGATCCAAGATCGATCAGCAGGGGTAATTGGTGGCGGCGAGCCACGGATCCCAGGGTCGCCCAATCGGGAAAGCTGTAAGGGGGACGCATACGAAACGATGATGGAGCAATACCGAGTAACAGTTTGGGGCCGTGTTCGGATGGCTGTTGGATCGACGCGGCCGCTTCAAACTGAGCGGCGGTGGCTTGATTGGCGGCGCCGATTTCCCGCAGTTTCGCGTAAGCGCAGCGCGCGAGTGCTGGGAGCGCGACTCCATCGATATCGAGAACCTGTCCACGGGCGATGAGCACGGTGCCATCGGCGGCCAGCGACGCCAGCGCGGTGGCGAGCGCTCCGGCGACGGACGAGAACAACGCGGCCGATTCGGCGCCGGCGAGTTTCGCAGCCAAGCTCGCGGCCCGTTGGCGCGACGAGCTCAGTGGATTCCCGGGTTCGGCGGTGGCACGCTGGGCGGCGGCGCGTCGGGCTGCGGCGAGCTGGCCTGCGGCGAACTGGCCTGCGGCGAGCTGGGCGGCCGTCTGGTCACTCGGCGGCGTTTCTCCGAGTGGCTCGTAGAAGACGGCGCCCGTGGCATTGATCGCCGCCATGTCGACAGGAGAGTCATGAGCGGCGATCCAACTAGCAACGCGGGCGGCGAGGTCGGCTGGGGCCGGTGCATCGGCGGTGGCGGCGTGCAGGTCGGCGCGAACTCGGTTAAGAAACCGGCCGACATCCGCGGCCAGTTGCTGCGGTTGGACGCGGGCGGCGAGCGCACGCAATGGCGGACTTTCCATCAGTTCGGCAACCGAGGGCCAGCCGCGGAACATGGGGTTCGACATTTGCTTCCCTTCGCGCCGCGCGGCTGCGTGGCGGGTTACTCAAGCATCGGTTGGTTGAGGAAATCCCCGACGGTTTTCGGCTTGGGCGGCACTTCGGGGTCCGGCTTCCAGAACTCCCACCAGTACTTCACGATCACTTCACCTTTGGGGGGCGGAGGCTCTCGTCGTTTCACCGTCTTTTTCGCGGGTTGGGCGTCGCTGGCGGTCCAGGGCAGCAGTGTTTCCTTGGTGCTGCGGAAGGCCCGCGAGGTGCCCGAGGCCACTGTGTTGTACGCTTTTGTGGTGCCCGAGGCGACCGTGCGGTACGCTTTGGAGGTGCCATTGGTAACCGTCGAGACGGCGTCGGACAACGGCGATTCGGAATCGTTCTGGCCACGCACCGAGCGTTCAGCGGCCGAGTTGGCCGGCTCGCGGGCCGGAGAGCCTCCGAAGAGTTTCCAGCCGCCGAACAGCCCTTCGTTTTTCTCGTCGGCGTAGGTCGTGCGGGGCGCACCGGGAGGTCCGAGTTGGGCGGCGACGGCCGTGGCAAAAGCGGCGGTGAGAAACGCCCGCGTCCACCCGGCGCCGGCGCCATGTCGATTCGCGAACATTGACAATCCTCCTTGATCGGGTTGCGATGGCGGGGACTATGCAGGAACGCCGTAATCAAGGCAAGACGGATTTTCATTGACCGGCCCCCGGGGAGCGGTACAATTCCCGGCGGTCATCTTTTCCCCCCCAATCGACCATGTTTCATCGCCAAAGCGGCTCGTGCATCGCGGTGCGCGTGCCAGCCAAGTTGAATTTGTTCCTGGAAGTCTTGGGTAAGCGGCCCGATGGTTTCCATGAATTGGAAACGCTGATGACGACCGTCGGCGTAGAGGATGCCTTGTCGTTGACCCTGGGTGACGATGGCTGTGTCTCGCTGGAATGCGATTGGGCGGACGGATGGAGATGCGGAGAAACGTGGCGTGGTAAGAGGTCACTCGCAAGCCGTTGCGAGCCGTTCGATGCGCTACGTGCGGGCGGCGAGCGGGCAACCGGATTGCGGCGGGAGGAGGTTGGCCAAGCCGTTTTCGCGCCGTTGCCGCCGCCAGATGACAACTTGGTGTACCGTGCGCTCAAGCGTTTGCAACTGCTCGCGATCGCGGAAGCCCCTGCCAGCCTCGCCCGCCATGGCGTGGCGGCTCGGCTTGTGAAAACCATTCCCGCAGCGGCTGGGCTGGGGGGGGCGTCGGCGGATGCTGCCGCCGCGCTGTTGGCTGCCAACCGCTTGTGGCGTCTGGAATGGCCGGCCGCGCGATTAGCGGAGGTTGCCGCGCAGTTGGGGAGCGACATACCGTTCTTCATCGGACGCGATCAGCGGTCGGCTCGGGCCGCTGTTTGTCGTGGACGAGGTGAACGCATGGAATGGCTGGACGACCTGCCACGGTGGCCGGTTGTGGTGGTGCGCCCGCCGGTGGGGTTGGCGACCGCTCCCGTGTTCCGGGCTTGTCGGCCCGCCAGCGAACCGCGGTCGGTGCAACCGCTGTTGGAGGCGTTGCGGAGAGGGGACGCGCAGCGGGTTCGCGCCGCGATCTGGAATCGGCTCGAAGAACCCGCATCCTCGCTGTCGCCCTGGATCGGGTGCTTGCGACGCTGGTTCGATCGGTGGGATGTGGTGGGACATCAGATGAGCGGAAGCGGCTCGAGCTACTTCGGATTGTGTTGGTCGGGAAGACAGGCGCGGAGACTTGCCACGTTGGCGCGGCAGGCCGGTCTGGGGGCGGCCTTCGCCACCTGCACTCCAGCCGTCTAAGCGACGTCGAGACGCGGATTGGCCAAAGCGACGAAAGAAGACTGTTACAGCGACGGCGACGCAAGAGTACAGCGATTGGAGCGGGAAAGAGCAGCGACGGCAGCGAGAAAGCAGTGGTGGTAGTGACGGAAGCGAGTTGGAAGAGGGACGGACGCGAGTTGGAAGAGTGTCAGGCAATCCGGCGGGAAGCCGGTCGGAATCAATCCGGGAGAGCGGGAATGGAAATCACCGAAGTGCGCATCAAGTTGATGGACAACGCCGATGACAGGCTGCAGGCGTTTTGCTCAGTCACTTTCGATCACGCGTTTGTGGTTCGCGATCTGAAAATCATTGGCGGCGCGAACGGTCCGTTTGTGGCGATGCCCAGCCGCAAGCTGACGAGCCATTGCCCGCAGTGCGGCTTCAAGAATCATCTGCGGGCTCATTACTGCAACCAATGCGGCGCTCGGCAACGCGACGATCGCACCATCCGCGATCCGGACGGCCGGATCAAGCTCTACGCCGACATTGCCCATCCGATCAATGCGCAGTGCCGCGAACAGATTCAGGGGCGCGTGCTGGCCGAATTCCGCCAAGAACTGGAACGGTCCCGACTGCCAGGTTACGTGTCGCGGTACGACGAAGATTACGATTTGGATTACGACTTGCCGCCCGAATCACCCGGGTCTGCGACGTTGCCGGTGTCGGCGACACCGGCAGGGGCCGCGACCTCGGCGGAGGCAGCGACCTTGGTAGGGGCTACGACGGGGTCGGATCCAGCGTCGGTGGTTCGGAGCGTTCCGGATGCATTCGCTCCGCAACCAGCGGCCGTGCCCGCAGGTATGCCGGCGGGCGACGCATCGGCACGGCCGACCGCAATGCCGGGCATCGCCGCCACCGCCAACCAGGTCGCCCCAGACCGAACTGTGCTCGACCGAGCCTCCCTGGACCGAGCCTCCCTGGACCGAACTGCCTCGGGAGGCGACGTGTCCGGGCCGACCGCTGAGGACCGAGCGATCAAGGGAACTCGCGAGCAGCCAAGTCAGCGGGCGGCCCCGCCAGCACCGACTCAATCGCCCACTCAAGCTCCCACTCAGTCATCGACTCAAGCGACATCGGCCCCGCCGATTCCGCCGCCCCACACGCCGCCGCGGGGCAATCGGACCTTTGGGGCTGGCGTTTTTGATGAAGAACGGAAGGCACGCTAGTTTTTGGAGCGGCCTTCCGTGGTCGTTGCACTCCCGCGTCCCTCGGCCGCGTAGGGATCTGCCGGCTTACTTGACAGGTGAGTAGTCGACGAGCGACATGTAGACCGATTCCACTTTGGCGACGATCGGTCCGTCCTTCTCGGATTCAGCGCGCACTTTGAGCCATTCGGGATCGGAGCGGAATGCGTCCCACGATTTCTTCGCCGCGTCGGCGCTGTCGTGGGACACGACGTAGATCAGGGTGTTTTGCGACAGCTTTTCATCGGTCGGCACCCAGTACATGCCATTTTTCATGCCGTGTTTTTCGAACAGCTTGATGGTGTGGTTCTTGAATCGCTGATGCAGG
>CAIXSC010000917.1 GCA_903921945.1 uncultured Planctomycetaceae bacterium | reverse complement strand
GAGGCGATGTTTGGGGGGGGGCTAGTTGCTAGTTGCTAGTTGCTAGTTGCTAGTTGCTAGTTGTCAGTTGTCAGTTGTCAGTTGTCAGTTGTCAGTCGGTAGGGGGGCGGGGGGCTTGGGGCCGGTGCTCGGGCGGAAGCGGTTGAGGTTTCAGGGTTTACCGTTCGTGGTTCATTGCGGCTGGAGGGGGAATGGCGGTAAGTGTTTGGTCTTTTTTGATCCACGGGAATGCTGCGAGCTTGGAAGGTTGACGGCATCCGGGAACGCGATTTAACCACCCAGGGGCACAAGCTTCCGACGACCGTTCACGCGACTCACCGGTTTACTCAATCCGGACGAGCGACGACCGACCGACCGACCACCGACGAATGACTGACGACCGACCGACCACCGACCACCGACCACCGACCACCGACCACGGACGACCGCCCGCTGCCGACCGACAACCGACAACCATCAACTGACAACTGACCACCGACAACCATCAACTGACAACTGACAACCATCAACTGACAACTGACAACCGACAACCGACAACCATCAACTGACCACCGACCACTGACCACTGACAACTGACAACTGACAACTGACAACCGACAACCGACAACCGACAACTGACCACCAACTTTTCACGCAGGAGTTGAACTCGATGGGGCGGACATCGCGTAACTCGCACGGCACTGCGCTACTTTCGAACGCGCGGAAGACCTTGCCTTCGAAAGGGGGCTCGGCGGCGGCGCGGGTAGCCATGCTCGTGGCGGTCGCCTTGCTGGTCGCGGCGGTCTTAAAATCGGTCGGAATTCAAGGGGCGAATGGCGGGTTATCGGCTCGCTTGGCAACCGCCCAAGAGCCGTCGGTGCAAGCGGACAACACGTGGGCAGCGCCGAATGCCGCGCCGTCGACGCCTCCGAGTGTGACGCCTCCGAGTGTGGCGCCTCCGAGTGAGACGCCTCCGAGCGTGACGCCTCCGAGTGTGGCGGCCCCAGCCAGCCAGGCGGTGCGGCTCACGATCGACCCGAATGCGTGGAGCGTGGGGAGCGGATCGAGCGTGGCCGAGTCATCGGTGCGGAACGTCTGGTTGCTGGTTTCCTCCGTGCTTGTCTTGACGATGGTCGCGCCGGGATTGGCGATGTTCTACGGCGGGTTGGTGCGCAAGAAAAATGTGCTCGGCGTCATCATGCAGTGCGTATTCTTGCTAGGACTTATGCCGACTTTGTGGGGGCTGTACGGTTATTCGCTGGCTTTTGGTCGCGGAGGCCCTGATCGGGGCCCTGGAGGCGGTGCGAACACGCGACCGCCCACAGGCGGGATGGCCACGGAGTCGGCGGCGATCGCCAGAAATCGGCCGTTGGATCCGGTGATTGGCGATTTTTCGCATGTCGGAATGCGGGGAGTGCAACCGCGTTGGTCGGCGGAGTTGGGACGGCCCGTGTCGCCGCTGCGCGCGGGCGTACCGGTGGCATCGCACATGCTGTTTCACGGCATGTTGTTCACGGTGGCCGCGGCGGTGATCAGCGGCGCGTTCGCGGAACGCATGCGGTTCGTTTCCTTTGCATTGTTCGCGGCCCTCTGGGGGACGGTCGTCTACTGTCCGCTATGCCACTGGATTTGGGATGGTGGCTTGTTGGCTCGCGGATCGGGCTGGGCGGGTGGTGCGATCGATTTCGCGGGCGGAACGGCGATTCACGTCAGCGCGGGGGTCTCCGCGCTGGTGTGCGCACTGGTCATGGGGAAACGGCTTGGGCACGGCAACGAGCCGATGCCTCCGCACAATTTGACGTACACGACGTTGGGAGCCGCGCTGTTGTGGGCGGGATGGTTCGGCTTCAACGCGGGTCGGGCGAGCGAGCATGATGGTGTGTTGTCGATGCCGATGGCGGCGACGCAATTCGCCGCCGCGGCCGGAACGCTCGCCTGGGCTGGGGCCGAATGGTGGACTCGCGGTCGTCCGAGCGTGCTTGGCGCCTGTTCCGGCGCTGTGGCGGGGTTGGTTTGCGTGACGCCAGCCGCCGGTTACATCGAATTGCCGGCGGCGTTGGCGATGGGACTCGCGGCCGGCTGGGCGTGCTGTTTCGCCTGCAATCGACTGAAGACCGCGTTGGGCTACGACGATTCGCTCGACGCTTTCGGCGTTCATGGAGTGGGCGGGGCGATCGGGATGGCGTTAACCGGCGTGTTCGCCACGCGGAATGTCGCCGATCCGGCGATCTCGCTCGGCGCGCCGCTCGGCTTGGTCGATGGTTCGGCGGGCCTGATCGCGGGCCAGTTGGTGGCGGTCGGTGTGGCGGCCGTGTACAGCGCCGTGGCGACGTTCATTCTGCTAAAACTGCTGGATACCGTGCTGGGCTTGCGAGTGACCCACGATGAGGAGATCCAGGGGCTGGATGTCAGCCAGCATGGCGAGGAAGGTTACATTTTTCTGTAGGTCGGATTACGGGTTCGGGTAGGCAGGCGTTGGCGTAGGCCGGATTCCGGCAACTTGGTCCAGGAGCGGCGAAATGAAGAAGATCGAAGCGATCGTGCGGCACTTCAAGGTGGAAGACATCAAGAACGCGCTGACCGATCTGGGCGTCCACGGGATGACGATCACGGAGGTCCGCGGTTTCGGGCGGCAGAAGGGACACACGGAGATGTACCGCGGCACCGAGTACGCGGTCGACTTTGTTCCCAAGGTAAAGATCGAAGTTGTATGCTCGGACGCGAGCTTGAAACCGGTCATCGACACGATCCTACGCGCCGCGCAAACAGGCCAGATTGGCGATGGCAAGATCTTTGTCGGTGACTTGGCCGATGTGATCCGCATTCGCACCGGCGAAACGGGTGAGGACGCGTTGTAGTTATTCGCCAGACGGCTGCTCGACGGCCGCTCTGGGCTGGAGCGTCGATGACTGTCAATCGCCTGCCGCCGATCGTTATGGAGATCCGCGAGAAGCTTGCCGCGGGCCGTGACAAGCTGCGCCGCCAGCACTTGGCTGGGTCGCCGGGAATCCAGGTTTGTTCCGCATTGACCGACCTGTTCGACAGCGTGGTGCTCGAACTGTACCACGAGACCTTGCGGGCGGTTGAGCTCGATGCGGCGGAGTTCGCGCGGGGAGCCGCGTTGATGCCTTACGGCGGCTACGGCCGCCGGGACACGGCCCCTTTTTCCGACGTCGACGTCATGCTCCTTTACGTGCCGCGCGCGGAAGCGGCGGCGCACCGTTTCTCGCGGCGGTTCACGCAACTGGTCGTCGATGTCGGTTTGCAACTTGGATTCAGCGCGCGCACGGCGGCCGAAACGTGCCAAGCCGCGACCAGGGACGCGACGATCTTCACGTCCGTCGCCGAGGGACGCTTCCTGATTGGCGACGAAGCGTTGCATGCTCGGTTCGCGTCGCAATTCCGCAAATTGGCGCGGCGGCGCGGCCGGCGTCTGATTCCGTTGATCGACGAAGCGCGACGCGACGAACGCAGTCAGTTTGGCGAGACGAATTACCTGCTGGAACCTAACATCAAGCGTTCCCGCGGCGGTCTCCGCGATATCCAGCTTATCCGTTGGATTGGATTCATCCGTTGCGGCGAAGTTGAACTGGAAAACCTGATGCGGGCGGGGGTGCTTTCGCGCGAGGATTTCCAGCGGCTCCAGGCGGCGCGCGAATTCCTGCTGCGGTTGCGCAACGAACTGCATTTCCATGCGGGACGGGCCCAGGACGTTTTCAACAAGTCCGAGCAGCGTCGGGTCGCCGATTGGCTGGGCTACACCGGCGATGAAACGTTCCTGCCGGTTGAGCGGCTGATGCGGGACTACTTTCGACATACCAGCGAAGTCCGGCATATCGCGTCGAACTTTTTGGCCGACGCGCGGCCGGTGACGATCGCGCAAACGCTGTTCGCGCCGCTGGTGACGTACAAGCTGGATCGCGACTTCCGTGTCGGACCGCGGTTTATCGCGATCGCCAAGCCCAGCCTGCCTCGGCTAAGTGGCGACCCGGCGGGAATCCTCAGGCTCATGGAACTGGCGAATCTGACCGACAAGCGGATCGAACCCCGTACTTGGTCCGCCATCCGCTCGGCGATGTTCCGCGAAAACGCGATCGATTTCACGCCGCTGCTCGGCCGGCGCTTCCTCGCCTTGCTCGCGCAGCCCGCGCGGCTGGGTGAACTGCTGCGGCGGTTGCATGAACTGCGGGTGCTGGAAAAGATCGTGCCGCCGCTGGCTCACGCGCGGCACCTTATGCAATTCAACGACTTTCACAAGTTCACGGTCGACGAGCATTCGATTCGCGCCGTGGAATGCGCGACAGAGTTCCGGTCTCGCGACGATACGCTGGGCGAAACCTACCGTTCCTTGCGACGGAAGGATTTGCTGCACTTGGCGCTATTGCTCCATGATCTCGGCAAGGGCTACCCGGGCGACCACAGCGAAGTCGGCCGTCGTCTGGCCGAGGAATGCGGCCAACAACTGGGACTCGCGGAGGCCGATACCGATACGCTGCGATTCCTGGTCCACAAGCATCTGGTGATGTCGCAGTTGGCCCAGTGGCGCGACACGACCGATAACGCGGTCGTGGTCAAGTTCGCAGTGGAAATGGGCACGCCCGATCGGCTGCAAATGATGTACGTGTTGACGTGCGCGGACTTGGCTGGTGTCGGACCTAATGTGCTGACCGACTGGAAATTGCGGTTGCTGACCGATCTCTATCTCCGCACGCTCGGGCACCTCGCCGGCGACCCTCAAGACATCTCCGGGCGCGAATCGCTGGCGCGTAAGCGTAACGAGGTGCGCGGACTGGCGCGTTCCCGCGACGCCGACGCGTGGTGGGACCGCCATCTGCACGCGTTGCCCCGCTCCTATCTACTCACCCGCGACGCGGGAAGGGTGGTCGTTGAACTGGAACGGCTCAGAACGCTCGACCGCCACGACGCGGTCGCCTGGGCTCAATTCGACCCGAAACCTCGCACCACCGAGTACACCGTGGGCACATACGAGGATATCGCGCCCGGAATTTTCCATCGCTTGACCGGCGCGCTGACCAGCCACGGTCTGAGAATTCTCTCCGCCGAAATCAACACGCTAGCCGATGGTTTGGTGCTCGATCGCTTCGTTGTCGAGGATCCGCATTTCGCGGACGAACCGCCTCCGGACCGCTGTGCCGAGGTCGCCCGGTCGCTCGTCGCTTCGCTCAAAGACGTCTCGGGGCAGGGGCCCGCGTTTCGCAAGGTTTGGGGCGGCAAGGAATGTCCCGCGCCGGATGAACTGGAACGGAATCCGACCGTCGTCCGCTTGGACACCCAATCGTCCGATCGTTTCACGATCATCGATGTGTTCGCGCTCGATCAAATGGGCCTGCTGTACACCATCTCCCGCACGCTCTTCGAACTGGGACTCTCCGTGGGCGTTGCCAAGATCGGCACACACTTGGATCAAGTCGTCGATGTCTTCTACGTCACCGACAGCGAACAACGAAAAATCGTCGATCCGATTCGCCTGAAGGAGATCGCCCAGCGCCTCGAACAGGCCATCGGCGCGCTGCAGTCTGGCGGGTTGCAACGCGGCGGGGCACAGTCTGGCAGGGTGCAGTCTGGCGGGGTGCAGTCTGGCGGGGTGCAGTCTGGCGGGGTGCAGTCTGGCGGG
>CAIXSC010000916.1 GCA_903921945.1 uncultured Planctomycetaceae bacterium | reverse complement strand
TCGACCGCCGTCAGGTCGTAGTCGCGGACCCCAGATCGCTCGGGCAGCGTGAACGGATTGGTGACACCGTACAGTCCACCCGCGCGATAATTCTGCTTTTCGCGATCTTCCAGCCGAAGGGCGTCGAACACGCGTTCCCAGAAAATCTGCGGGCTGACGAGCCAGCGCCGGGCCGGTGTGAACGGCTGCTCCGGAATCGCGCCGCTGAACAGCATGTCGTGATCAACCAGATTCCCGTAGTTCGGCAGTTTCAATTTGTCGTCGATCGTCGGCAGGTTGTGCTTTCGCAGTTCTGTCGAGATCCACTGCGTCACCTGACGACGCTGCGCGTCGGTCGGTTGCTCGGCGTCTTTCGGCGGCATCAGCCCCACAGCGATCTGCTCTTGAGCCTTGCCTAGCAAGGTCAGCAAACCGCTCTGTTCCATCCGCGATAGTTCGGTGAAGCTCACGCCGCCCTCGGGCGTCTCCTTGCCGTGGCACTCGCCGCAGTACTTGGCAAGCAGCTCGTTGACGCCAGCCGGAACGGGAGCTGGCTCGGCCGCCGCCGCCACAGGAACGCTCGCGGCGAACAACGGATCGACCCAAGGACCTATAACCGAGCCGGCCAGCGAGTCGGCCGTGGAACCGGCCAGCGGGCCACAAAACGAGCCGGCCAGCGGAAGGAAAAACACGGCGCCCAGTGTGATGGCCAACGCGACACACGGCCGGACAACCGACGTTGCGGGCGGCGGCGCGACCATCCGCAGCCAGCGCCGTGCGGAAGGAAACAAGCCGTGTACGAAGCCCCGCCATGGGACAAGCTGCTGGGCCTGCCGCGCCCAGCGACTCGCCGAGCGGTATCGGGGCGTGGATCCGAGGGTGTTGTTCGTCATCGCGGTCGTTCCTGGCGAGGCTCGTGTGTGGAAGGTATCGAAGGGGAAGGCGTCGCGTTCAACATCGGCGGACCGCGGCGCGGCGACATCGGGGCGGATTGTCAGGTGAGGGCGCGGTCGAGGTGGACATAGCCGCCGTCGACGTGGATCAGTTGGCCGGTGGTGTGGCTGGAGCAGTTGGAGAGCAGGAAGGCGACCATCCGAGCGATTTCGTCGCAGGTCGTCATGCGGTGTTCGAACGGCACTTTGGCTTCGATACGGCGTTTCGCGTCGGCTCCATCGGGCAGCGTTTGGATCCAGTTGGCGTAAAGGGGCGTCCAGCATTCGGCGACGATGACAGCATTCACACGAATGCCGTACTTGCCAAGCTCCACGGCCCATTCGCGAGTCAAAGCGTTCCGGCCGCCGTTGGCCGCCGCGTAGGCCGAGGTCGCGCCTTGGCCGGTCTCGGCGACTTTCGAGCCGATGTTCACGATCGGTCCCCGGGTCTTCTTCAGTTCGGGCAACGCGAAACGCGCCATATCGTAATAGTGGACAAGGTTTTTTCGCAGGGAAGCGAGGAAGCGTTCGGTGTCGCCGTGTTCAAGGTCGACGCCATCGTTGACGCCCGCGTTGTTGACCAGGCCATCCAGTCGGCCGGCGAACTGGATCGCCTCGGCGACCGCTCGCTGGCATTCGGCCGTCTCGCACAGTTCGGCTTGGAAGGCGTGGGCGCGGCCGCCGGTGGCCCGGATCGCGTCGACAGCCGCTCGGTTGTCGTCGGCGTTGCGGCCGACAATCAACGGCACCGCCCCTTCCGCCGCCAGTACGCGAGCAACCCCTTCGCCAATTCCTTTCGCTCCGCCCGTCACCAGGAAAAACCGATCCCGTAGCTGCAAATCCATCGATGGTCGCCTCTTGTGGGGAAGACAATCGGAAAAACGAGTCGCTGCCGAGTCGCGTCGGAATTGACTTCGAGCCGATTCTAACGGAATACTATCGGTGTGCGTTGATTGATTTGGTTTGCGGCCGTTGCTTTTGGAGTTCCCGCCATGTCCCAATCCGCCATATCTTGCTCGGGGCCCGTCGCCCGCCGCAACTTCCTGCAAATTGGCTCGGCGGGGGTCGCCGGTTTGGGGTTGGCCGACTGGATGCGGCTGAAGGCGGAGGGAGCGGCTGATCACGGCAAGTCGGACCATTCGGTGATTTTCGTGTGGTTGCCGGGCGGCGCGCCGCACATGGAGACGTACGACCTGAAGCCGGACGCGCCGACCGATTACCGCGGCGAAATGCGGCCGATTCCGACGGAGGTGGCCGGGCTGGATGTCTGCGAGCTATTGCCGCTGCATGCGAAAACGGCTCGACAGTTTAATATCGTCCGGTCGGTGGCTCACACGTTCGCCGACCATGGTGGCGGGCACAAGAAGTTCCTCACGGGCCGCGATCCGCGGGAGCCGGTGGGATTTGTGAACGACTACCCGGCGGTGGGCTCGGTGGTTTCCAAGATGCGGGAAGGCCGCAAGCTGGGTCTGCCGAACTACATTTGCGGCGCTGACAACGGCCGCACGCACTTCGACACGTTCAGCTTTGGAGCCGCGTACCTGGGCACGGCCTACACGCCGTTCACCTTTGGCGGCGACCCGAGCGCCCCGGACTTCAAGATCCAGAACCTTGGCGTGTCGCGCGACATCGAGCAACGGCTGGACGATCGGATGCGGTTGCTGGGCGGCTTTGACAACCTGCGGCGATCGTTCGACCGCACGGACGCGATGCAGTCGCTGGACACGTTCAACCGCCAAGCGATCGACATGTTGTTGAGCGACCGGACGCGGACGGCGTTCGACCTGTCGCAAGAGCCCGAATCGTTGCGCGCCCGGTACGGCCGTCATGCTTGGGGGCACCGCTGCTTGCTGGCTCGCCGGCTGGTCGAGGCGGGTTGCAGCTTCGTGACGATGGTGTTGGAAAACCCGTACATCTCGGGAGTGCCGTGGTTGAAAGAGGGCACGTACAACTGGGATTCGCACGCGGTCAACTGCCACATGTTCAACGACTTGCGGGTTCGCTTGCCGATTTACGATCAAGCGGTGACGGCGTTGGTGGAGGACATTTATGCCCGCGGACTGGATCGCAAGGTGTTGGTGATTGTGACGGGCGAATTCGGCCGCACGCCGCGAATCAATCCGACGATCGGTTCGCAGACGGGCGTGATGCAACCTGGCCGCGACCATTGGCCGCAGGCGATGTCGATGTTGTTGTGCGGCGGCGGCATGCGAACCGGCCAAGTCATTGGTTCGACCAATCGCCGGGGTGAACATCCCCAAGACCGGCCGCTCACGCCGAGCGACCTATGGGCGACGATGTATCGGCACCTTGGCATCGACCCGAACCATTCGTTCCTGGACCACAACGGCCGTCCGATGCCGATCCTGACCGACGGCGAGCCCATCCAGGAACTGCTCCCCGCGTAACCCGCACGCCCCAGCTGAGGACCAGTTCCAGCAGCCCATCGGCCGACGAGCAAATCGGCCGACGAGCGCATCGGCCGACGAGCGCATGGCATGATACGAGCGCAACGGCGCAATCGGCTTGCGAACGCGTCGAGCTACGAACGCGTTGAGCT
This sequence comes from uncultured Planctomycetaceae bacterium, assembly GCA_903921945.1. GTDB lineage: Bacteria > Planctomycetota > Planctomycetia > Pirellulales > Pirellulaceae > CAIXSC01. Next base: position 77 of record CAIXSC010000916.1, on the reverse strand, counting down.
ATGAGCGTGTCGAGCTACGAACGCGTTGAGCTATGAGCGCGTTGAGCCATGAGCGCATCGGCCTGCGAGCAAATCGC